>CAYUAZ010000130.1:0-6402 GCA_964442865.1 uncultured Gammaproteobacteria bacterium | reverse complement strand
CGTGGTGCTGTCGCAGACCCTGCAGGCGGTGCTCTACCCGGAACATTTGCTGGATGAAATGCTGCGCGTCGGGCGCGAGGGCATCGTGAGCTTTCCCAACTTCGGCTACTGGCCGAACCGCCTGCAAATCGCGTTCGGCGGCCACATGCCGGTGTCGCGCAACCTTCCCAACGAGTGGTACAACACGCCGAATATCCACCTCTGCACACTGAACGATTTCGAGCGCCTGTGCGCAAAAAAGGGCATCACCATATTGCAGCGCACCGTGGTGGATCAGGCGCATCGCACCAACTGGTGGATGCGGCTGTTGCCGAATCTGCTGGGCGAGATCGCGCTGTACCGCTTCCAGCGGACGCAACCCCCTGCACGCTGAAAAAAACCCGGCAGCCTGCGCTGCCGGGTAAGCTGAACAATCAGTTTGTTGAAAAAGGCCATCCTTGGCCTTTTTCAACACGCAAAGCAAAAAGCGTGGTTTTTGCTTTGCTTCATTTTTCGAGCACGTTAAAACGTGCTTGAAAAATGGCGGTGCATCCCTGCACCACACGCAGTCTATTTTTCAACAGACTGCTATGCCTTCAAGCCGGCTCAGAAGGCCGCGTCAATACCTAGCAGAATGTAACCCTCCTTCGTCTCATGGCCCACGAAGTCGGGATCATTATCCTTCTTCTGAAAATCCACCGTCGCCTCCATCACGCCTTTGACGTTGCGCATGAAGTAATACGAGGCGGTAGCGGTCAGGGCATTCATCTTGATCCCCTCAAACACCGTGCCGGTATTCTTGAAGTCGTCGTTGTTCGCATAGTTATAGAGCAACGAAAACGTCCAGCGGTCGTTGTAGATGTAGTCCACGCCGGCAAAGCCGCCGAACCAACTGTAGTTTTTGTTGGGGTCTTGATCCAGGAACTTGTCCCACTTGTTCCACAACGCCTGACCGAACCAATACCATTGGCCGTTATCGCCTGAGATGTCCAGGCCGAACACGCGCTTATCGGTCTTGCGGTCGCCGGTCTGCGTGCCGGCATTGCCTATAGCGATGCTCTTCTGCTTACCCGCGAGTCCGAACAACCCGGCCGAAACAGGACCGAGCTTGCCGCCGAGGCGCCCGAACACGGTTTTGCCGCGGTCGTTGTCGAACATCCTGTCAGGACGTTTGAACCCCGGACTGTTGACGTTGAAGTTTTGATCTATGCCGCTGCCGTTGACCACTCCCAACGCCAGTGTCAGCGGCCCTAGGCCACGATCAAACAGGATGCCGCGGTCATAGGTAATGCCGGCCAGACGATAGGCCATGAAGTCCTGGACGGTGAGGCGTGTCTCACGCGGAAACATGACATCGGATATCTGGAACTGACCGAGCATCCCACCGATGCCGGTACCACCTAAATCATCATGCCGGAACCAGGCGTCCTCGATCACCGCGGTGCCGTTGGCCCCCTTCTCCGCGAAGATGCCGTAAAAATAATAGGTGATGTGATCCGACAACGGCGCGCTGGAGAGCAGCTTGATAAGATACGGCGACTGGAAATCGAAGTTGGCGCTGTTGCCCGTCGGTCCGGTCACCGGGTCTATCTCCTTGCCCTGCCGCCCCGTCACGTAGGCCTGCGCACGGATGGCGAACGGCGGAAACTTAGGCAGTGCGGGCATGTCATCACCGATGTCCGCGGTGGTCTCCTTCCAGTTCGGCAGCCGGTAATTTTGGGAGATGAAGTCCTTGCCAAAGCTGTTGAGCCGGGGGAAGGCAGCATGACATGTGACGCAGGTGAGATTATATTGTCGCGCGAACGCCGGTATAGCCTGTGCTGATTGCGGAAACAGCATAACGCCGACCTGGAGTAACAGAACCAACGCCCCTGGAAAACGCCATTTTTGTAGCCAATAGATGAATTGTTGAGACATGATGTGATCCTCCTGAAGGTTTATCAAGTGAAGGGTTTGCCTTGAGCCTGGCGAACCGACGGCGTGCCGGTGCGCCGGGAAGGTCATCTCATGCTAAGAAGCCTGCAGCCGCCGGGCATTGATGTAGATCAATGTTGCCGCCGATGTAATGCACAGCGGACTTTTCAATTAGGTTGGGGAAATAATTACTGCGGGGGGACAGCGTTTAGCAGGCTGTTGAAAAACAGCCTGCGTGCGGTGCAGGGATGAACCGCCATTGTTCAAGCACGGTGTAGGTGCTTGAACAATGGCGCAAAGCAAAAATCGCACTTTTTGCTTTGCGAGTTGAAAAAGCCCATGGATGGGCTTTTTCAACAGTCTGTTAGGGAGGAGAAACCTGTTCGTGCTTCGTGTTGTTATCAAGGCTGATGATGCGAATCCGCATCTTCCACAACAGCCACAGGCCGGGGAGAGCGGCGAGCGTGGTAATAAAGAAGAACGTCACGCAGCCCAGGGAATCCGCCAGCAGACCCGCGGGCGGGCCGAGGTATTGCTGGCCGAACGCGGCCAGCGCGGAAAACAGCGCGAACTGCGTGGCGGTATAGCGGTGATCGCACAGCGCCATGAGCAGTGCAACAAACGCCGCCGTGCCCATGCCGCCGCTCACCTGCTCAAACACCACGGCGACAACGAGCATCGCATAACTCTTGCCCACCCACGCCAGCACCATGAAGCTCAGGTTGGAAATGGCCTGCAGCACGCCGAACACCATCAAGGCGCGGTAGAGCCCGAGCTTCGGCAGCAACGCCCCGCCGAACAATGCGCCGAGGATCAACGCGAGCAATCCCAGCCCTTTGTTCACCGCGCCGACATCGGTCAGAGAAAAACCCACACCGCGCAACAGAAACGCGGTGCTCAATGTCCCCGCAAAGGCATCGCCGAGTTTGTACAGCACAATCAACAACAGTATCCACGCCGCGCCTGTAAGAGAGTGCAGCGAAACAAAGGCTTTGAATGGCCCTGTCACCGCCTCCTGCAAGGTGCGCGGCGGTGCGATGTGTCCGTCCGGCTCCGGCCCGAACAGCGTGGCGATGACGCCTATAATCATCAACCCCGCGAGGATGAGATACGTGGTGTGCCAGCCGAAATGATCGGCGAGAATCAAGGCGCCTGCGCCCGACACCAGCATGGCTATGCGATAGCCCATCACCGACACCGCCGCACCCACCCCGCGCTCCGCCGGGCGCAGCACATCGGCACGATAGGCGTCGAAGGCAATGTCCTGCGAAGCCGAAGTGAAGGCGACAAACAGGGCAAGCCCCGCCAAGGCCCACAGCGCGTGCTGCGGCGAACCCAGCCCCATCGCCGCGATACCCAGCATGAGCACCACCTGCGTGGCGACCATCCACCCGCGCCGCCGCCCCAGCCACGGCGGCACAAACCGATCCATGAACGGCGCCCAGAGAAACTTGAGCGTGTAAGGCACGCCCACCAGCGTAAAGATGCCGATGGTTTTCAAATCCACACCCGCCGTCGTCATCCACGCCTGCAACGTACCGCCGGAAAGCGCCAGCGGCAGCCCGGAGGAAAATCCAAGCAGCAACACCACGCCCACGCGGCGGTTGGTGAAGATGGTGAGGTAGTCTTTAAGCGTCATTTTAATTGAGGCAGGTAGCTAGCAAAGTAGGGTGGGCACGTAGTTTGTGCCCACGTGTTTTATTACTCACCAAACGTCCCTTCCTCCAGCTCTGTATCACCGGTTCCCCAATCCACTGGATAAATACCTTGTTTTACATACCGATGAAATGTCGAGTAAGGCCATAGAATTGCGCTCTCGCAGTGTCCATGCTTCACCGGGTTGTAATGAATATAATCAACATGGCGCATAAAATCACTCTCATCCCGGATTTGATGTTCCCAATAGCGCCGCTGCCAGATCGTGGATTCCCTGTGTTTACGCTTCGAGGGCGTTATCCAATCTTCATGTTTATATTGACTTGCGCAGGCCAAGCTGACTTTGCGTTTAATCATGCCCCAACGATTGGCAAAATCGTCGTCACCCTCAGGCAAGGTCCAGATGCAATGCAAATGATCTGGCAATAATACCCAGGCATCGATAGTGAACGGGCGTAAGCCTTGCACCTGCTTAAGGAACCTCTGATTTATTCGAGAAACGTCATTCCCGCGCAAGCGGGAATCCAGCAACCCATTGAATTTACAGCACTGGATTCCGGGTCTCCGCTACGCTACGCCCGGAATGACGAATAAATCATAGGTTCCTTAAAATGGGTTTAATGAGAGCCTGCCCAGCCAATAACCAGGCCGACGGCGATGATGCGCAACTGCCAATACTTGAACGGAGCCAGAAACCTCACGAAAATGTACTGTGTAGGGAAAACGTTTCATTCCGATACGCCTGATATCAGAGACCATTTCGATTGGATACCGGTGAGGCGCCTCACATACTTGCGCCATAATTTCTTCGAATTCTGAAAGGTAGGAAGCCCCAAGCCCCGGTCTCTTCAACTCGAAGTAGGCAACGGACTCAAGGTGCTCAGCCTCTGCGGCAGGATGAAATACATAACTCACCGCAATAACGCCTGCGCCTTACGTCTAACCTCCTCTGCAGGAACAGGTTGTACAGTTCCTTCGTCTAATTCGCGTGCCCGTCGCCTGGCTTCCACTAACCAACCCTCGGCGATTTCGTTTTCAGACGGCGCATCAAGACTAAGCAATAATTTCTGCGCCAATTCGGCTCTCTCATCCTCTGATAGATGCAGAGCCTCGTCTTCGATTTGCTTCAGTTTCATATGTTCCTCCTACTCAAATTTATTTTGCTCTTAGGATGAGTGGAGCATAAGCGCAACCCATCACCTTCTCAAGCAACTTGCCATCACAAAGTATAATCATAATCGATCGTCAACGGTGCGTGATCGGAAAAGCGTTGTACTTTATAAATCGAAACAGCTTTGACTTTATCGGCCAAGCCCGGCGTGATGACGTGGTAATCAATGCGCCATCCGACGTTTTTAGCCCACGCCTGACCGCGGTTCGACCACCACGTATATTGTTCCGGTTGCTGATTCACCACGCGAAACGCATCCACAAAGCCGAGCTTGCCGAACAAATGATCCATCCACGCGCGTTCCTCGGGCAGGAAGCCGGAGTTCTTCTGGTTGCTGCGCCAGTTTTTGAGATCGATGTTTTTGTGCGCGATGTTCCAGTCGCCGCAGATGATGTATTCGCGTTTGCTCCTGCGCATTTTTCTGAGTACCGGCACCAGGCGTTCGAGCATGTCGAATTTCACTGTTTGACGTTCCGGGCCGGATGAACCGGAAGGCAGATACAATGAAACCACGCTCAAGGTTCCGAAGCGTGCTTCGATGTAACGGCCTTCGGCATCGAAGTCCGGCCAGCCGAGGCCCATGATGACCTTGTCCGGTTTGTGTTTGCAGTAGAGTGCCACGCCGCTGTAGCCTTTTTTTACGGCGTCGTGAAAATAGGAATGGTAGCCGTCCGGGTGCAGTGCGCTGTCCGTCAGTTGGTGCTCCTGCGCCTTGGTCTCTTGCAGACATACGACGTCGGGTTTTTGTTTCAGCATCCACGGGAAAAATCCCTTGGCGTTCGCTGAACGGATGCCGTTCATGTTGAGGGTGATGATGCGCATAATAGTAGTGCGATGATACACTGATAGCTCATGGCCGCCACCCACTTGACGCAGACACCTATGCACGTTTCTTTCAAAGCGGCGCTGCTGTATTGGCTCAAGCTCGGGTTTATCAGCTTCGGTGGACCCGCCGGGCAGATCAGCATCATGCACGAGGAGCTGGTGGAGCGCCGCCGCTGGATTTCGGAAGGGCGCTTTTTGCACGCGCTCAATTACTGCATGATGCTGCCCGGCCCGGAGGCGCAGCAGCTTGCGACGTATATCGGCTGGCTGCTGCATGGTACCAGGGGCGGCATCCTGGCGGGCGTGTTGTTTATACTGCCGTCGCTGTTTCTATTGATCGCCCTGACCTGGACTTACCTCGTGTTCGGCGACGCGCCGCTGGTGGCGGGTATTTTTTATGGGCTCAAGCCCGCCGTCACGGCGATCGTCTTATTCGCCGCTTACCGCATCGGTAAGCGCGCGCTCAAGAATGGGTTGTTGTGGGGAATCGCTGCTGCGGCGTTCGCGGCCATCTTTGTATTCAACGTGGCGTTTCCCGCCATTATATTCGGCGCGGCCCTCATCGGTTATCTTGCCGGGCGGATACGTCCCGCGTTTTTTACCACCGGCAATGACCACAGCGGGGCCAAAAACATCCACGGCCCCGCATTGATAGACGACCACACCGTTTTGCCCGAGCACACGCGCTTCAAAAAATCGCGCGCGCTGAGCTCTGCCGCGCTGGGCGCGGCGCTGTGGATAGGGGTGATGGCGCTGCTTTTTATCCGCTACGGCTGGCACGGCACGCTGACCCAGATGGGCTGGTTTTTCACCAAGGCGGCGCTGCTCACCTTCGGCGGGGCCTATGCGGTGTTGCC
>CAYUAZ010000129.1:0-6406 GCA_964442865.1 uncultured Gammaproteobacteria bacterium | reverse complement strand
ATTCATCTGGGACAAATGTCACCATTTGCCTCAAGCGACCTACCCGAATCCCGCACGGGCCGTGCGTTGCGGCCTTTCGGCCGTATGGATTCCTATTTGGTCTTGCTCCGGGTGGGGTTTTCCCTGCCACGACTGTTGCCAATCGCGCGGTGCGCTCTTACCGCACCATTTCACCCTTACCAGCAAGCTGGCGGTATATTTTCTGTGGCACTTTCCGTAGACTCGCGCCTCCCAGGCGTTACCTGGCGTCCTACCCTATGGAGCCCGGACTTTCCTCCCCGCGCCTGAGCGCGAAGCGACTGTCTGGCCGACTCCGTGGTAATTATACCCCACGCGGGCTGATACCGGCCCGATAATCGCTTCGCATGAGGCCGCCTTGATGCTTGTGACGCGGAGCAGCAGTTCGTTGCGCTCACCGAGAATCGCCGCAACGGCGACGCGCTGCTATGGGGCGGAGGTTTTCACATCCGTGGTGCGCCCGTCACCGATGGGCCTGTGCGCGCAGTAGCTTTTCCATCTTGTCCGCAGATATGGGGTAGCTGAAATAGTAACCCTGGTAATCGTCGCAGTCCAACGACCCCAGCAATGAAAGCTGCTCTTCGGTTTCCACGCCTTCCGCCGTCACCTTCAATTGCAGGCTGCGGGCCATGGCGATGATGGCGGTCACTATCGCCATGTCGTCCGGGTCGGCGCTGATGTCACGTACAAAGGATTGGTTGATCTTAAGCCGGTCCACCGCGAAGCGCTTGAGATAGGCGAGGCTGGAGTAGCCGGAACCGAAGTCGTCAATGCTGATCTGCACCCCCAGTGCGCTTAGCCACTGCAGTGTGCTGATGGCCTCTTCGCGTTGGCTCATGATGACGCTTTCGGTGATTTCCAGCTCCAGATAGCGCGGGTCGAGGCCAGTGTCATGCAGGATACGCAGGATGGTTTCCAGTAAATCTTTTTGCCGGAACTGCCGCGCAGAAAGGTTGACCGCCACCGGTAGCGAGGGCAGCCCCGCCTCCTGCCAGGCCTTGTTCTGCGCACAGGCGGTGCGTAGCACCCACTCCCCAATAGACTCGATCAAGCCGCTTCCTTCCGCGAGCGGGATGAATTGATCCGGCATTACCATCCCGAGCACCTCATTGTGCCAGCGGATCAAGGCCTCAAGACCCACTACCCTTCCGCTTTTTATTTCAATCTGCGGCTGATAATGCAGTGTGAACTCACCCTGCGCCAATGCTGAACGCAATCTGCTTTCGAGATCTGATCGGTGTGTGGTCTGGGTGTGTATCTGTTCGGTGTAAAACTGAAAGTTACCGCCGCCATTGCGTTTGGCATGGTACATGGCGATGTCGGCATTTCTGAGCAGCGTATTGGCATCCTGCGCGTCGCGCGTATAAAGTGCAATGCCGATGCTGGGCATGATAGACAGCTCGCGCTCATTCACAATGAACGGCTGGGCAAAGATGTCCACGACCTTCTTTGCCACGGTGGCGGCGGTGTCGGCGCCGCGAATGTTTTCGAGGATCATGGTGAACTCGTCTCCTCCAAGTCTGGCAATAGTGTCCACTTCGCGCAGCCCCTGCTGGAGACGGTTCGCCACTGCCTCCAGCAGACGGTCTCCGGTGTCATGTCCGAACGTGTCGTTGATTTCCTTGAAGCGATCCATATCGAGCAGCAGCAATGCGAGCATTTTCTCATCGCGGTCGATGCGCGCCATGGCCTGCGTCAGGCGGTCGCGGAACAGCGTACGGTTGGGCAGGCCGGTGAGGGCATCATAGGCGGCGAGATGGACTAGGCGTTCAGCAAATTGCTCGCGCTCGGCGATGCGTGTCGCCAGTACCGCATTGTCGCGCTCCAGCTCAAACGCACGTTGCGAGCGCTGCTTGAGCAGTCCCGCCATGACGGCGATGAGCGGCGTGGCCACGGCCCAGACCAGCACACGCAGCAGGTTCTCGTGCGTGTAGTGAAACGGTTCGCCCGGGATCGAGAAAAACCAGGCGAAATACAGCCATGCGATGGCGGCGCTCAACAATCCGGGGCGAACTCCGCCGCAAGAGGCGGCATACACCACGGTGATGAGCAGAATGGCGGGCGGATTGGGAATCGGAAAATACGTGCGCGCGAAGACCTCAAGCAACGCCACCGTGAGCAGGCTGAGCAGCGGCCCGATGCAACTGGTTTTGAAGACCGTCAGTATCTTGTTCGGGATCATGGTGTCCCCCATGTACTGTCGCTCTCAAGGCTTGAGAGTCCGGCCCTCCAAATTGACGAGCCTTCGAAAGTATAATGCGCCAACAGACGCAGGAATGCTACGGCTTCAGGAATGGGTCCATGGGCGGCCTTATGAGTGCAGCGTCAGGTGCGATATTCCGCGTTGATGCGCACGCAGTCGTAGGAAAAACCATGGGGGCATCCGCAGCTGGATTAGTACGTGGACCACATGCTCATCGACGAGCGCGGCGACCGGCACGGTTTTCCAGAGGCCGTGGTGTCGGGGCTGCTGTTTCTCCAACAAGTGCGCGATACGCTGCTGAACCTGGCCGACTGGCCCGATGCTAAATCGGCATGGGCCGATCCGCAATACATCAAGAGCGTGGGGCACGACGGTTCGGACTGAGCCTGGCTACAGCAGTTGCGCGCACACCCGGCGGACCTCGGACAGCGAGGTGTTGCGCAGCCGCGCCTGCCCGATGCCGTTGCTAAAGAGTAAAGGGGAAGTAAAAAAAGGGGGGGTAAAGGGGACGCCACCCTTTAGGTAAGCGGTTTTTCCAGAGCATCCAGGATGGGTTGGGCGACGTAGAATTTTCCCCACTGCCTTCCCGTCACTTCCGTTAGCACCTTGTTTTCCTCCAAGACAGCTATTGCGGCTTTGGCGGTGGGGTGTGAGCGCGAAGCGACTGTCTGGTCGACTCCTCGGTAATTATATCTGAAATGACCCTATCCCGGCCTGATAATTGCTTGGGAAGCCCTGATTATCTTCTGTGGTTATGGGGGGCGTTATGCCGGTATTTAACATCAAAACAGCAGCACTGGTCCTGGCCGCATTCATAAACCTCAACAGCCATGCTCAGGCGGCGGAGCACCCCGACCTTACTACCCTCAGTCTCGAGGAGTTGATGGATATCCGGGTCACCTCGGTATCCAAGCAGCCGCAACGGATTTCCGACACCGCCGCAGCGGTTTTTGTCATCACCCAGGACGACATCCGCCGCTCCGGCGCAACCAGTATCCCGGAACTGTTGCGTATGGCGCCGGGCGTGCAGGTGGCCCGGATAGACGCCAACAAATGGGCCATCTCGATCCGCGGCTTTAATGGCCGCTTCGCTACCAAGCTGCTGGTGCTGATGGACGGCCGCAGCGTGTACACGCCGCTATTTTCGGGCGTGTACTGGGACGTGCAGGATACGGTGCTCGAAGACATCGAACGCATCGAAGTCATCCGCGGACCGGGCGGGGCGCTGTGGGGGGCTAATGCCGTGAACGGGATCATCAACATCATCACTAGACACGCCGCTGATACCCAAGGCGGTCTCGCCAGCCTCACGGTGGGAAACGAGGAGCGCGGCACAGGCACTTTGCGCTATGGCGGAAAATCCGGCGCCGGTACCTATTATCGTCTCTACGCCAAACATTTCGACCGCGCTCCAGGCGCGCGGACTAATGGCGACGCTGCTTCCGACAGTACTTCCGCCACACGCGCCGGCGGCCGTTTGGATACCCGCCTGTCCGCCACCGACAGCCTCACACTACAAGGCGACATCTATAACGGCAGCAGCGATGGCGACCCGCAGATGCTGCCGTCGCTCAGCGCCCCGTATCAGGAAGTCATCGCCAGTAATGTAGATGTAAGAGGCATGAATGTGCTGGCCCGCTGGCGCCGTCAGCACGCCGATGCATCGGGTAGCGAGCTACAGCTTTATTACGACCGTAACGAGCGCGACGACCTGGTGCTGGGCTCGCTGCGCGAGACCCTGGACGTTGATTTACAAAACAGCGCGCTGCTGACTCCGCACCAGAATTTTCTATGGGGCCTGGGCTATCGTCATACCCGCGACCAGTACGACAACAGCCTCACCCTATCGCTCAATCCGCAACGCCGCCATGACCGCCTCTACAGTGCTTTCGTGCAAAACGAAATCACCCTGCGGGAAGATCTATTGCGCCTGACATTAGGCGCAAAATTCGAACATAACGATTACACCGGTTTTGAGGTCCAACCCAGCATGCGGCTGCTATGGACGCCCACCTCCCGCCATTCCTATTGGGCGGCCATCGCGCGCGCGGTACGCACCCCGTCACGCGGCGACCACTACATCCGCGTCAATAGCCGGGTCATACCCGGAGCGCCCGGAACACCGCCGACCATTATCGGCCTGCTCGGGAATCCAGATGTCGAATCCGAACGACTCATCAGCTACGAACTCGGTTGGCGCGGCCAACTTAGCGAGCGCCTGGGTCTCGACCTTACCGTCTTCTATAAGGACTACGACAAGCTACGCAGTCTGGAGCCGGGCACGCCGTTTTTCGAAACCCAGCCCGCGCCGCCGCATCGGGTCGTCCCCTTACTCTTCGGCGACAGCCAGAGCGCAGAGGCCTACGGCTTCGAGCTGGCCGCCGACTGGCGCATCCGCGACGCTTGGCGCCTGCGCGGCAGTTATTCCCATCTCGAGGTGAATACCGAACTGCCACAAGACAGCAGCAGCAACTCCAATAGCGCCGGCAACAGTCCGCGTCACCAATTCTTTTTGCGTTCCAGCCACAGTCTGCGCCACGATCTGGATCTGGATGTTACGGCACGCTATGTGGATGAGCTGCCGCTATTTCCGGTGGCGGGCTATACGGCGCTGGACATCCGCCTGGCCTGGCGGCCGCGCAAAGGTATCGAGATGTCGTTGGTGGGACTCAACCTGCTCGACGACCGGCGCCTGGAATTCGGCGAGCAGCCCAATACGATACCGACCGAGGTCGAACGCAGCCTCCACGCCAAGCTGCGCTGGGATTTCTAAAGCAGCCCGGGAGAACACTAATTAAATCTCTCCGCCCTACTGCGGCCTTGCCATGACCAAGCACAACTTGCTGCTGCTGACACTCCTCCACGCACTACCGTCGTGCGTGACGGCGTGGGCGGAGACTATGGAACCCACCGAACAAGCCGTGCAGGCCGCCTTGGTGTTTAATTTCGCCAAATTCACCGAATGGCCGGCGCAAACCTTTGCGTCGCCGGAGACACCGTTTACACTGTGCGTGCTGGGTGAAGAAAGCTTTAACGCGCTGCGTGACGCCACCTCCGGCAAGCAGCTCCAAGGCCGTGCGTTGCGTGTGCGCGACGAGGTCAAGGCGGGGTCCATGGGCGAGTGCCAGATACTGTTCGTCAGCGCCCAGGCCAGCGTGAGCCCTGATGCGCTTGCTGCGTTATTGCCTGCCCCGCATGTCCTGACCGTCAGCGACAGAGAGGGCTTTGCCGCATCCGGCGGGATCATCGGTCTGTTCGAGGAGGAGGGCAAAATCAAATTTGAAGTCAATCTTAAGGCCGCTGCGCGCGCGGGCTTGAAGCTCAGCTCGCAACTGCTGCGTCTGGCCCGCATCGTCAACGCCAGTCCCGCTCCGTGAGGCGGCAGATGAAACGATTCCGCGACCTACCCATCTCCCGCAAGCTCAACATCCTGATCACGGCGATCACCGCGGGAGGCCTGCTGCTTAGCTACGCGCTATTCGCAATCTATGAAATCGTGTCCAATCAGCGGGAGGCCCTGGAGCGCATCGAAACCGTGGCGAAAATCGCGGCCGCCAACAGCTCGGCGGCGCTGGCCTTCGGCGATAAGAAGACAGCCGGGGACATCCTTTCCAGCCTTGCGGCCGGCGACGGGGCTGAGCTGGCGGTGCTTTATGATAAACAAGGCGCCCCCTTCAGTGTCTGGCAAGCCCCGGACACTGCCCGCACCGTTGATACGCCCAACAACGCCCAAGCCGCGTGGCAGCGATCCCAAGCAGCGCGGAACCTATGGGACAAAGAGGTGAGCTCGATAAAGGAAGTCGTGCTGGATCGGCAAGTCGTCGGCGCGATTTATCTGGTCACTGACCTTAGCGATATATGGCATGACCTTTACGTTGAATTAGTTATCACCGGCGGCTCCTTACTGGCTACGCTGCTGATAGCCTTCTTGGTCTCGCTTAAGCTGCAAGGCATCATTTCCAAACCGATCTTGCAGTTGGCGACGATCGCAAAAAGAGTTTCACACGACAAAGATTACACGTTGCGGGCACCCAAATACAGCAGCGATGAGCTGGGCATGCTCGCCGAAGGCTTTAACGAGATGCTGGAGGAAATTCACCTGCGCGATGTCAAGCTGATCCTGCACAACGAGCAACTTGATTACCAGGTGCAAACGCGTACCGCGGAGCTTTCGGAGAGCTACCT
>CAYUAZ010000128.1:0-6425 GCA_964442865.1 uncultured Gammaproteobacteria bacterium | reverse complement strand
CTCAGCTGGTTAGAGCGCGGCACTCATAATGCTGAGGTCGGTGGTTCGAGTCCACCCATAGCCACCATTTTAAAATCCAAAGTAATCCAATAAAATCCATAAGCTGCTGTAATTAAATACTAAGCAGCGGTAAATAACCCACGTTCAAATCCAGCCACCTCGGCGCGCGCGATGGCGGATTCTCAAAAGGCTGACTTGGCTGATAAAACAACGAACTCGCTGAACGCGATCGCTTGACTCAAACAAGGCAGTTAGCGCATGATTCATCCGATAATGAGCGCTCGAACACAACATTGAAAAAGCTCCAATTCTTCGAATGTGATCCATCGCGCAGGGCGGTATTGTTCGCCATGCGACGGTGTAAGCAATCAGCGAAATGGTGTGTTCCTAGCCGCTGGTTCAGTAGGTTCCCCTATTATCGGGGGCAACAACGCGCGGAGCGACAGGCTGGTGGCTATAACCGAAGAATTTTATTTACTCGATTGTTGGGATCGGGGGATTTGCCCTTATTGCAGGAATACGTTCCCTGCAACAGCGCGAGTCGGATCTGGGCAGAAGAAAAAGGGCGGGTTTTGCAGCTTAGGGTGCTACACAAAATACTATGAGCTTGATATCAAGGAACGTCACAGACGACTTATTGAGCCCGGCGACGCAAACAAGTAACCTCCGGCCAGAGCAAGGGGCTCGGGATGAATCAGAAGTCGATTCTGACAAAGAGTCTTATTCAACCGGGATCTTGCCATCGCAGGATCTCAAATACCAAGTTAATGTTACCAAGGAAATTTTCTCTCTGGAGCCGATCCTAGATAATCAATTCCAGCCGGCGAGTTTGGATCTCCGGTTGGGGTCTGTCGCATATCGAGTTCGCGCTAGCTTCTTACCGGGGAAAAATGCGACAGTTAAACAAAAACTCGATGAGTTCGCGATGCACGAGATGGACATCACCAACGGAGGGGTGCTGGAGCGGGGTTGTGTCTACATCATTCCTCTGCTTGAGGGTTTAGCGCTGAAGCACCGAATGTCGGCAATGGGTAACCCCAAGAGTTCTACCGGGCGCTTGGATATATTTACGCGGCTCATCACCGACAACGGCACGGAATTTGACCAAGTCCGCGAGCAGTACAAAGGCTTGCTCTACGCCGAGGTGTCGCCGCGCACCTTCAGCGTGCTAGTTCGCAAAGGTTCGAGATTGAGCCAGATACGAATACGCCGTGGCAATCCTCCTAGTTCCGACGAGGGCATGCGGCGCTTGCAGCAAGAATTTCAGGTTGTTAGCTCCACCATCAGTGAAGACGCCATCCGCAAAGGGGTTCCAGTCTCGGTGGATGTGCTGGGAGACAAGTCGGGTGGACTCATCGGGTACAAAGCTACGAATCACGCCGGATTAGTCGATATCGATAAGATTCAACACTATGACGTACTTGATTACTGGGAGCCAGTCTACGCACCTCGCCGCGGCGGACTAGTGTTAGATCCGCAGGACTTTTATATTCTGGCATCGCGGGAAGCCGTGAAGGTTCCGCCAACACACGCGGCCGAAATGATCGCTTATGACACGCTGGTCGGGGAGTTTCGAGTCCACTATGCTGGATTTTTCGACCCCGGTTTCGGGCATCCAGATGCGGGAGGCGAAGGCTCGCGAGCCGTCCTAGAGGTTCGCTCCTATGAAGTCCCGTTTGTAATTGAACATGGCCAAGTGGTTGGTCGGTTGGCTTATGAGCGGCTAACGGCGATACCGAACCAGCTCTATGGCGCCACTAACTCATCGTACCAAGGCCAAGGGATTAAGCTAAGTAAGCACTTCAAGCCACTGGCCCCCTCCTGAGTTGCGCTAACATGGGTCCCGTCCAGGTAATGGGAAGCAGGCCATTACGCGCGAGGGGAAGCTGAAAGGGACTATGTTTATACTGAGGGGGTTATATTATGACTTTAACCACGGCCCTCCCCACCCCCTTCTCTACACGCTCCAATTCTGCTTGTGCTGCCCTAAGCTCAACGAGCTATATCAGGCTAGGAATTGGCTGGTTACGATAGCGCTACAGAGCTACGCGCACGCCCGCGAGGGGTAACTGGTTAGTCTGGTCGGCTGTGAATTCGGCTGTGAGTTTTGTTATGGCTCCAAAATTTTTGCGCTAAAAAATTACGTCGAGGTAAGGGGAGGTACTATAATTAAACCTATTAATCGCAAATCCCCCCTACCCCTTATTACCTCTGCAAGACAAGGCTTGCAGCTCCACCCACCGTATCCGCGCCCGCAAGTGGAGCGGGCAGTAAGGTAGGTACGGGGGCAACTTTGGGGGCAACAACAAAAACAGAAAAGACTATAGCCTATTGTTTATAAGCCTTTCAGCGGTGAATGTGAGTGAACCCATACCACCAGTATTCATACGTTTCAATTTCTTCCCCGAGGGCTTGGAGTGTGTTTGGCAACCACCGACCTCGCCATTTGAAATGCTGAGGCCGGGGCTCATGAGGGACATCCATGTCCCTCCCCCTGCGGGCCGCTTTCAGCGGTGCGATTCGGCTATCCTGCCGAATCGTCGAGTCCACCCATAGCCACCACTTGAAAAACCAAAGTAATTCAATGAAGGAACCTCTGGCTTAATCAGAGGTTCCTAAGTATGGTTGTAAGCGTTTGGGTAAGGTAAAATCTCCGTGTGCCAGAGCTAAGTCGCTTCTTTGGGATTATCATCCGCATGTACCTGGAGGTGGGCGGGCCACATCATGTTCCGTATTTTCACGCCTATTATCAAGATGAAGTCGGCATTTTTAGCTTGGACCCTATTGAGTTGATGGCGGGTTCTTTGCCCAAACGTCAACAACGGCTGGTTGTGGCGTGGGCTGAGCTGCATCAGACGGAATTATTCAAGGACTGGCAATTGTTACAGGAAGGCCGCAAGCCTTTACCCATCAGCCCGCTGTCGTGAGGAATAAGCCATGAGCCATCCCATTTACCGTGTTCAGTTTTTTGAAAGGTTGGGCGCCCATACCTTGCGGGTTCATTTTAATGATGGCACGGAACAGGTTATCAATTTTGGGCCTATGTTGGCCGGCGAGCTGTATGGTGCTTTGAAGGATGCGTCCCTGTTTAACCAGGTCAGCATAGACCCTGAAGTGCACACCTTGGTCTGGCCCAATGGCGCGGATTTCGATCCCGCCGTGTTGCATGATTGGCCCCAGTATGCAGAGGCCTTTGCGGACCGCGCCCGGCAGTGGGCTAGAACAGCGGCCTGACAAGGGCAAGCAATCAAATGGAATTTAAGAAGTTTGTTGAAAAACAAACTACGTGCGGCCCATGGGTGAGCAGCTTCGCTGCCTCACCCCTGCGCCCGCGACATTGGGGCGTCCTGCCCGGCAAAAAGCAAAAACGTGGCCATAGATTATTATGGTGCTTTTCTTCGTTTTTTAAACACTTCCTATTTGAAAAATGGTGGTACGTTCCTAGCACTGCGGGAACCTATGACTTAATCAGAGTTTCCTTAAGATAGCCGCCGTGCATATCTTTGGTAATTGCGCCTTACGCTGACTGACGTTACAGTTAGGCCAGAGGCTTCGCCAAGGCAAATAAAAACCATAACATGAAACAGATGCCCGCACCTGCCAAACTCGCTCGCCCGCAACCGCTGCGGGCGTTGCCGCGCACCCGTTTGTTCGAGCAGTCCGACCGGAGCCGCGAGCATTGCCTGACGTGGATCGCGGCCCCGCCGGGGGCGGGCAAGACGACATTGGTCTGTAGCTATCTCGATGCGCGCAAGCTCCCCTGTCTGTGGTATCAGGTGGATGCCGACGACAGCGACTTGGCGGCGTTTTTTCATTACCTCGGCTTGGCAGTGGCGCGGGCCGCCCCGCGCTTTCGGCGTCCGATGCCCAAGCTCACACCGGAATACCTCGCCGGTATCCCGGCCTTCACCCGCAACTTTTTCCGCGAGCTCGCGCGCCGTTTGCATCAGCCGCAGCTACTGGTGTTCGACAACCTGCAAGAAGTTGACAGCGCTGCGCCGCTCTACGAGGTGCTGCATGAGGGGCTGAGTGAGCTGCCTGCGCACCTGCATGGCGTGCTCATCAGTCGCAACACGCCGGCGCCGAACTTCGCGCGCATGCGGGTTTACGGGCAACTCACTGAACTTGATTGGGACGCCTTGCGGCTGCGGCCGGAGGAGTCCATGCAATTTCTGGAGAGTCTCGATAACGGCGCGGCATTTTCATTGGAGCTGGCCACGCGCCTGCACGAACAATGCGCGGGCTGGACGGCTGGGCTGATCCTGCTGCGCGAGAACGGCGCCGCCGCACCAGCGCCGCAACAGGTGTCCGACCCCTCCTCGGCACAGAACATGTTTGATTACTTCGCCAGCGAAGTCTTCGCGCGCCGCTCTCCTGCCGTCAAAGAGATGCTCATGCTGACCGCGCTGTTCCCGAGCTTCAGCGCAGCGATGGCCGGACACATCAGCGCCAACTCCAAGGCGGCCGCGTGGCTCGACGAGCTGGTGCGCAGCCACCTCTTCACCGAGCGCCGCGCCGGGCCCGGCACCGACTATCAGTACCATCCGTTGTTTCGCGCCTTTCTGCTCGCGCAGGCAGGTGCGGCCTGGAGCCCAGCCGAGCTGGCGCGCCATCGTCAGCGGGCGGCGACGCTGCTCGAGCAGGCGGGTCGTGCCGAGGAGGCGCTGGCGCTCTATCTCGATGCGGAGGATTGGGGCGCGGCAACTCAGCTTATTCTGCAACACGCGCCAACGATCATGGCGGCGGGACGCTTTTTGACACTCGGCGCGGCGATTGGAAAATTACCGGCGGCCGGGCTGGAAGCGGAACCCTGGCTGTCGTACTGGCTCGGCGTGTGTTCCCTGCCGATGGATCCCGGAGCAGCGTTGAGACTATTCGAGGCAGCCTTTGAGCGCTTTGAATGCGACCGCAATGCCACCGGCGCTTATCTCGCCTGGGTCAGCGCGGCCGAGGCCATCGGCTTCCAGATGACCGATTACCGTCAATATGCCCCGTGGCTGGACCGTCTGGACCGCTTGACAGAGGCCTACCCCGAGTTTCCCAACAACGAGATCGAAGTACGGGTACTGTCCGGAGCCCTCCTCGCCTGTATGTGGCACAGGCCCACGCACCCGTCCTTTATCCACTGGATGCGGCGCGCCACGATCCTGGTACACACCTGCGACAATCCAGGCGCCTGCGCGCGCCTGGCGTTTTACTGGTTCATGTGTAGGCTTTGGTTTGGTAACGATGAGGCAGCCTCCGTGGAGGAGATGCTGGCCTATGCCGGTAGCCTGGTGGGGCGCTTGGCCAACGCACCATTTGAGCAAATAATGAATGCGCACGCGGAAGGTATCCTGTCCGCCATTGCCGGTGACACCGGCCGTGCCCTCACGGCCGTAGAAAACGGATTGATTATCAGCGAACGCAGCGGCGTTCATCTGTTGGACGTGTCACTCATTGGGGCAGGCGTTTGGTGTCATCTCAGCATGGGCCATCTCGCGCAAGCAGACGTCCTATTACAGCGCGTGCAAGAGGGAGGCGAGCCAAGCTGGATCGCGCATTTTATTATGTCCTGCGTTCCTGGTATGCCGCCTTGGGCGGAGACTTCCCTTCAGCACTGCGCCAAGTGGCAGTCAGCTTGCGGGTGCTGGAGGAATTACAGTCTATCTCCACGCTAATTAATACACTGCTTACTCAGGCGTTATACCAGGTAGAGGTGAACGAACTCGATGCAGCCCGCACCACCCTGGCGCGCGCCGACGACTTGCTGCAGGGTACACCTGATGGGCATCTACGCTACCAGCGCACCATGGCGGCTGCGCATCTCGCCTACGCCGAGCGCCGGGAAGCGGAAGCATGTGAATTATTAGGGCAGGCGGTCCGGCTGGGGAATTTTCGCTACCTCGGTTTGCTGCCCGCAGCGGTCGCCAGGCTCTGCGCGGTGGCGCTGGAACGAGACATCGAGGCCGACGCCGCGCGCACCCTGATCCGCAAGCTGCAACTGCCGCCACCCGACAGCGGAGCTACTGAATGGTTATGGCCGGTCAAGATTCATAGCCTGGGGCGATTCACGGTGCAGAGAGACGATGCGCCGCTGCCCGGTCCAGGCAAGCTCGGCCGCAAGCCGCTGGAGCTGCTCAAGGCCGTCATCGCCCTGGGCGGGCGGGGCATCAGCCGGCAGCAGCTGACCGACGCCTTGTGGCCCGATGCCGAAGGCGACAGTCAGGTCACTGCCTTTGAAACCGCCTTGTCCCGCCTGCGTAAACTCATCGGTAAGGATGCCGTGATTCTCAACGACGGCCTGGTCACCCTGGACGCGCGCACCGTGTGGGTGGACAGTTGGGCGTTCGATCGTCTGCTGGTTAAACTGAACAGCGCTGTTGCGGAACCCTGTGAGGCAGCCGAAATCGAACGTCTGACCAAACGGCTGTTCGCGCTATACC
>CAYUAZ010000127.1:0-6437 GCA_964442865.1 uncultured Gammaproteobacteria bacterium | reverse complement strand
TGATGATGAACACCAAGGCGAATATCAGCACAACATTGGTTCCCGCGCCCTGCCCTGCTTGCACACTGTGCGCCACAGCAGCATTGATTTGCGCGATGTCCAGTGTACCGGTGACGCCATACAGCATGGACATGCCGTAGAGCAGCAAGCCGGAGGCCAGCGCGCCCAGCACGAAGTACTTCATCGCGGCCTCGGAGGCCTCCAGCGCATCGCGCCGCATGGCGACCATCGTGTAGAGGGAAAGCGACAACAATTCCAATCCCAGGTATACCGTCAACAGACTGTGTGCGGAGACCAGCACCATCATACCCAGCACCGCGAACAACCCTACGACAAAATACTCACCCTTGTAGAGCTGCCGGCTGCGCAAATAGTCGCGCGAGTAAAGAAACACTATGGCCGTAACGAGATAGATAAATATTTTCAACACGTCACCCATGCGGTCGCGCACGAAGGTGTCGCTGAAGGTCAGGATGAGCTGGTTGGGATAGGAGGTCAGTGTGAAAATCGCCGCGCCCACCAGCGTGGCCTGCGCCAGCCAATAGGTAATGATGCGGTTGTCTTCACGGAGATAGAGATCCACTATGAGAATGAGGCAGGCCATACTCAGCACGAAGATCTCAGGAATGGCGGGGGCGAAATTTGGCATCACAAAATTCATAGCTTGGATTTCGAGATATGTTCGAGCAGATTCTGCACGCTGGGGTGCATGACATCGGTGAGCGGCGCGGGCCAGAGGCCCAGCCATAACACGGCCACGGCCAGCGTCCCCAGCACAATGCCCTCACGCAGGTTTATGTCCTGGAGGCTCGCCACACCGTCATTGGCGATCTTGCCGAAGATGACACGCTTCACCATCCATAATGTATAAGCTGCGCCCAGCACCAAGGTGACACCGGCCAGCAGGGCGTACCAGAAATTGGCCTTGAAGGCGCTTAAGATCACCATAAACTCGCCGACGAAGCCCGAGGTGCCGGGCAGGCCCGCGTTGGCCAGGGCAAACAACACCATGAGACTCGCAAACACCGGCATGGTGTTGGCGACACCGCCGTAGGCGCTGATCTCACGGCTGTGCAGGCGGTCGTACAGTACCCCGACGCACAGGAACAAGGCGCCGGACACGAAGCCGTGCGAGATCATCTGCACCAACCCGCCCTCTACGCCCAGCGCGGCGCCCTCAATGCCGCCGGTCTTGGCAAAGATGGTAAAGGGGATGAAGAAACCCAAGGTGACAAAACCCATGTGTGAAATCGAGGAATAGGCGATGAGTTTTTTGAGATCCTGCTGCACCAGGGCGACAAACCCTATGTAGACGATAGCGATCAAAGATAATGCGATCATCAGCCAGTCCAATTCGCGGCTGGCGTCAGGCGTAATGGGCAGACTAAACCGTATAAAACCATACGCGCCCATCTTCAACATGATCGCGGCCAGGATCACCGAACCGCCGGTCGGCGCCTCGACGTGGGCATCCGGCAACCAGGTGTGCACCGGCCACATCGGCACCTTGACCGCGAAGGCGAGCAGAAAGGCAATGAAGATCAGTATCTGGGGCGTCATACCTATTTTCAGACTATGGTAGTCGAGCACCGCAAAACTGTTCGACTGGAAAAACAGATAGAGCAGTGCGACCAGCATCAGCACCGAGCCCAAAAAGGTGTACAGAAAAAACTTGATGGTGGCGTAGACGCGGCGCGGGCCACCCCAGATGCCGATGATAAGAAACATCGGAATCAGCATGGCTTCCCAAAAGACATAAAACAGGATCGCATCGAGAGCGGCAAACACGCCGTTCATGAGCCCTTCCATAATCAAAAAGGCGGCCATGTATTGCGAGACCTTGTTTTGAATCACCTCCCAGCTCGCGATGACGACCAACAGCGTGGTGAAGGTCGTCAGCAGTATCAACGGCAGGGAAATGCCATCTATCCCAAGGTGGTAGTTGATCTTAAAGGCAGTAATCCAGGGCGCCAGCTCTACAAACTGCATCGCGGACGTCGTGGCGTCAAACCGGGTATAGAGCGGTACGCTCACCAGCAAGGTCAGCGCGGCGATCACCAATGCCATCACGCGGGCGCGCTGCGGTGCGCGTTCTCCACTGGCGAGCAGCAATAGACCGCCGAGGATAGGTATCCAAATGACCAGACTGAGCAGGGGTAGATGTTCGGGCATGTTTTTTTAGCTTGTGAGCCAACTCAGCAACGGCCAGCCGAGTAACAGCATCAATCCGACAATAATGGCGAAGGCGTAGTGATAAAGATAACCGGATTGGATTTGACGCACGACGGATGAGAACCAGCCGATGCCGCGCGCCGTGCCGTTGACCATTAAGCCGTCTATCAGTTTGACATCGCCGGTTTGCCAGAGCACGCGGCCGACACCGCGCGCGCCGCTGGCAAAGAAAAAATCATTGAACTCATCGAAACCGTATTTCCGGTCCAGAATGGTGTAGAGCACCGCGAAGCGGCGCTTGATCTGGCCCGCAAGTTCAGGCCGATGCAGGTACAGGAACCAGGCCACCAGAACCCCCGCCACGGCGAACCAGAATGGCGGTTCCATGATGCCATGTAGGGTGAAGTGCCAGGCGTCTTGATATTCCCGGCCCAGTTCAGCAAGCACATCGTGCTGCGGCAGTACCACAATGGACTGACCGAAGAAGCCATGGAACAACATGGGGCCGATGTAGATCGCACCGATGATGACCGAAGGAATGGCCAGCGCCAGCAGTGGCAAGGTAACCACCCACGGGCTTTCGTGCAGGTGGTGTTTGGTATGTTCGTCCATGCGCGGCTTGCCGTGAAATACCAGAAACAGCAGCCTGAAGCTGTACAAGGCCGTGATGAATACGCCGCTCAACACGGCAACGTAAGCAAATCCGGCGCCGGGGAGCACCGATTCGTACACCGCCTCGATGATGGCATCCTTGGAGTAAAAGCCTGAGAAGCCGGGAAATCCGATCGATGCCAGAGTGCCGATCAGAAATGTCCAATAGGTGATGGGTAAATATTTTTTCAAGCCGCCCATCTTGCGGATGTCCTGTTCATGATGCAGAGCGATAATCACCGAACCGGCCGCGAGAAACAGCAGCGCCTTGAAGAAGGCGTGGGTCATCAGGTGAAAGATCGCACCGGCATAGGCCGAAGCCCCCAACGCGACGGTCATGTAGCCCAGTTGCGAAAGCGTCGAGTAGGCGACGACGCGCTTGATGTCGTTCTGCACGATACCGAGCAGCCCCATGGAAAAGGCCGTGATGGCGCCGATCACCAGCACAAAACTCAGCGCCGTTTCGGACAACTCGAACAGCGGCGACATGCGCGCGACCATGAAGATGCCGGCGGTCACCATCGTCGCGGCGTGAATCAGCGCGGAGATCGGTGTCGGGCCTTCCATGGAGTCGGGCAACCAGACGTGCAGCGGTACCTGCGCCGACTTGCCCATCGCGCCGATAAACAGCAGGATGCAGATCACGGTCGTGAGCAGCCAGGGACTCCCGGGCATGATTTCCAACGTGACGCCGGCGAGCTGCGGCGCCCGTTCAAAAACCGCCGCATAATCGAGGGTATTGAAGTGCATCAAGATCGCCGCGATCCCCAACAGGAAACCGAGATCGCCCACCCGATTTACCAGGAAGGCCTTGAGATTGGCATAGATCGCCGTCTCGCGCTGATACCAGAAACCGATCAGCAGATATGACACCAGGCCTACCGCTTCCCAGCCGAAGAACAATTGCAGGAAATTGTTGGCCATTACCAGCATCAGCATGGAGAAGGTGAACAAGGCGATGTAGCAGAAGAAGCGCTGATAGCCTGGGTCATCACGCATGTAGCCGATGGTGTAGATATGCACCATCAGCGATACGAACGTCACCACCACCATCATGAGAGCGGTGAGTTGATCTATCAGAAAACCGATCTCGAATTTCACGCCATCACTCACCATCCAGGTGTACACGGAGGCGTTATAGATGGGGCCGTGGTCTATGATGATTTGTTTGAAGACGACCAGCGAGAGCAGAAAGGAAATGGCGACGCCGATGATCGTCACCCAATGCGCCCCGGCGCGCCCGATCTGTTTGCCGAACAGGCCTGCGATAATGGCGCCGAACAGTGGGGCAAGCGGGATGAGCAGATAAATGTTAGCCATGGACCTAGCCTTTCAAGGAATCCAGGTCATCAACGTTTATAGTGCGCCGGTTGCGGAACAGCACCACGAGTATTGCAAGGCCGATCGCGGACTCCGCCGCAGCGACGGTGAGAATGAAGAACACGAAGACCTGACCGGCGCTGTCGCCCAAGTAATGAGAAAAGGCGATGAAGTTCATATTGACAGAGAGCAGCATCAACTCGATCGCCATCAACAAGATGATGACATTTTTACGGTTGAGGAAGATTCCGGCCATGCTGATGCAGAACAAGGCCGCCCCCAGGATTAGATAATCAGATAATGCAATCACGTTGTTTCTCTTGGATTTCTATACAAACCCAACGCAAAGACGGAAAGACGCAAAGAACATCGTGATCTATGGTAAAGGCTAAAATCATTGTTTGCATTGCTTTGCGTCTTAGCGTCTTGGCGTTGAGTTGTCTAATGTTTTGTTTTCTTTTCGGACGCCATCTTGACGATACGCACCCGATCCACGCTCTTCACCTGTATCTGCTGCGCGGGGTCTTGGTACTTGGTCTGCGGGCGCTTACGCATGGTCAAGGCGATTGCGGCGACGATCGCCACCAGCAAAATTGCGGCGGCGATTTCAAATGGGTAGGCGTAGGTAGTATAGAGTACCCGGCCCAATGCCTGGGTGTTGCTGTAATCCGCAGCAGCGCCCGCGGGGCTCGCCACATGTTCCAGACCAAAGTAACGCGGCCCCACCACGACCCCCATCTCCACGGCGATAATCACCGCCACCAGTCCGCCAACCGGGAGATAGCGGGCAAACCCCTCGCGCAACGGGGCGGTGTTGATGTCGAGCATCATCACGACAAACAGGAACAGCACCATGACGGCGCCTACATAAACCAGCACCAGCGTAATGGCCAGGAACTCGGCTTCGAGCAGCAGCCACACTGCGGCGCTGGTAAAGAAAGCGAGCACCAGGAACAACGCTGCATGGACGGGATTGCGCACCGTGATGACCATGAGCGCCGCACCGACCAGTATGGCGGAGAAAAGATAAAAGATGATTTGTTCTGGACTCATTCGTAAAATGTTGAGGGTTGCTATGGTATTTATTTGGCGGCGACTGAAGCTTCCACCCTAATCCCTAGCCCCTATTCCCTATCCCCTAGCTCAACGATACCTTGCATCCTGCGCCCTGTCCGCGGCAATCTGCTTTTCATAACGGTCTCCCATTTCGAGCAGTTTTTCTTTAGTGATGATGTTGTCTCCCCGCTTTTCGAAGTGATAGTCAAAGATGCGTGTCTCGACGATCGCGTCTACGGGGCAGGATTCTTCACAAAACCCGCAATAAATGCATTTGAACAAATCTATATCATAGCGCGTGGTGCGGCGCGTGCCATCGTCACGCTGCTCGGATTCGATAGTGATGCACGCCGCCGGGCACACCGCCTCGCAAAGCTTGCAGGCAATACAGCGCTCCTCGCCGTTGGGATAGCGGCGCAGTGCGTGCAAGCCGCGGAAGCGGTTGGACTGCGGGGTGGTCTCCTCCGGATACTGCACGGTGATCTTTTTGGAAAAAAGATATTTACCGGTCAGCCGCAAGCCGCCGAGCAGTTCCCACAGAAACAGGCTTTTAACGTAGTTGCGTATCGCGCTCATACTATAAGACCTCCCATCAATCAAACCACCACGGCAGTTTATAGAGTACCGCAAGCCCCGCCACTATCAACCATACTATCGTGATGGGGATGAATACTTTCCATCCCAAACGCATGATCTGATCGTAGCGGTAGCGCGGGAAGGTGGCGCGAAACCACAAAAACAAAAACAGCAGGAAGGCGACCTTGAGCATCAGCCAGAGGATGCTCGGTGCGCCGAGCATGGGGATGCCCTCGAACGGCGACAACCAGCCGCCCAGGAACATCAAGGCGGCCAGCGCGGAGATCAGTATCATGTTGGCGTACTCGGCCAGGAAAAATACCGCGAAGGCCATGCCGGAATACTCGACGTGAAAGCCCGCGACGATCTCGGATTCGCCCTCAGCGACATCGAACGGCGCGCGGTTGGTCTCCGCCACGCCGGAGATAAAATAAATCAGGAATACCGGCAGCAAGGGCAGCCAGAACCAGTGCAGCACACTCCCCTGCTGGGCGCGCACGATGTCGCCGAGATTCAAACTCCCTGCCGCGATCAACACCGCCACCAGGGCGAAGCCCATAGCGATCTCGTAAGAAACGATCTGCGCAGCGCAGCGCATCGCACCGATGAAGGCATACTTGGAGTTGGAGGCCCAGCCGGCGATGATGATGCCGTACACCGCC
>CAYUAZ010000126.1:0-6438 GCA_964442865.1 uncultured Gammaproteobacteria bacterium | reverse complement strand
GTCCCCGCCCCCTATGTAGGGGTGAGGCAGCGAAGCGGCCGAACGCCAGGCCAGGACGGCCTGGCTGGACTTTTGCGCGGAGCAAGGATAGCACAGCGCAAAAGGGGACAGGGTGGGGGTAGGTAAAACAGGGTATTTACTCAGGAGACACATCATTAAGCATGGTTAACCTGTGTTGTGACTCCTGAGTGATTGTAAACCTCGGGCGGCCTGGGGGGAACTATTTATTATAGCAAGCTGTGCAAGCGGCCCCAATCAAAGCTCGGGCCGGGGTCGGTCTTGCGGCCGGGCGCGATGTCGCTATGTCCCACGATATGCTGCGCTGTGATGCCGGGATAGGCGGCCATTAGCGTGCGTGCTACCTCGGCCAGCACCGCATACTGCGCGGGTTCGTAAGGTTGATCGTCGCTTCCCTCCAGTTCGATGCCGATGGAAAAATCATTACAGGCCGTCCGCCCCTCGAAGCGGGATTCTCCGGCGTGCCAGGCGCGCAGGTGCAGCGGCACGAACTGCACGATCTCGCCGCTGCGGCGGATGAGCAGGTGGGCGGAGACCTGCATCCCGCAGATGGCCGCGAAATACGGGTGGGCATTCGCATCGAGGGTGTTCAGGAACAGTGACTCGATGTGCGGTCCTCCGAACTCCCCCGGCGGCAGGCTGATGTTGTGTATCACCAGCAGGGAGATGCCGCAGTCCGTGGGGCGCGCATCGCAATTCGGCGAGGCGACATGTCTCGCTCCGTCCAGCAGGCCGGTGGAGGGATCGAGCCGTAGGGTGACAGAATTTTTTTGCATCAGCATAGTTCTGTATTGGCGACGTGCTGCATGGTAACGTATACGGCTTGAAGGGGTACAGGGGGAACAACGATGTGTGAACTCGCTGCTTATCTTGGTTCGAGACGGATGCTTGCAGAGGTCGCGGGGCTTATGGAGTCGGAATGGGCGCGCGACGCCTATGGGTTTGGCCTGGGCTGGTACGCCCCCGACGGTGCACCGGCGGTCTATACCCGCAACAAGCCGCCCGCCTGGGACAACAATCTGCCGCACCTGGAACGCAGCCTGGAGAGTAATCTGTGGCTGGTGCATTTCCAGCTTGAGGCGGCGCAGGCCACCGCGCATCAAACAGGTCCGCAGCCTTACTGCGATGACGAGTTTATCATGGCTCACTGCGGTGTCATTGAGGGTTTCCGGGACCGGCTGAGCCCGTTGATGAGACAGTTCATGGCGCCCGAGATCGAGGCCGGGATCGGCGGCACGTCGGCTTCGGAGCATCTGTTCGGCCTGCTGCGTCATTTGCTGCAGGACGACGACGAGATCTCTTTGGATCAGGCATTGAGCCAGATGTTTGAACTGCTGGATGACTGGCTGGAGAATGAGGTCGCGCTGCTCAATATTATTTTATCCGACGGCGAGACCTTGTGCGCCGCGCGCCACGCCATCAATGCCGAATGTGCGCCGCTCTATTTCACCACCGACGTGGACGACACTCCCGGCGCGCAGCTTATCGCCTCCTCATCGCTCACCGCCTCCGCATTTTGGCAGCCGATACCCGAGCATCATCTGTTGATCCTCGATCCCGCAGCGCCACCGGAGCTGGTAGCGCTTGCATAACTCATGGGTATCTTTGAACAGTTATTGATTCTGCTCGCCGCCGCCGTGCTGGTGGTGGCGCTGTTCAGGCGCTTCAACCTGCCCCCCATCATGGGCTATCTGTTTGTCGGGGTGCTGGCCGGCTATCCCGGCCTGCCCTGGCTTTCGATGTCCGCCGATACCCATTTCCTGGCAGAGTTTGGCGTGGTGTTTCTGATGTTCGCCCTCGGCCTGGAATTTTCGCTGCCCAAACTGTTGGCGATGAAGGGCACGGTGCTGGGCCTTGGCGGCGCGCAGGTGCTCATCAGCACAGCTCTGGCTGGGGTGGCCGCCTGGCTGCTAGGTATGTCGCCGGCGGGCGCACTGGTGGTGGGCGGGGTGCTCGCCATGTCATCCACCTCCATAGTGGGGAAGCAACTCGCCGAACAACTGGAACTCAACTCCCGCCACGGCCGCTTCGCCATCGGCATCTTGTTGTTCCAGGATCTGGCGGTGATTCCCTTTTTAGTCATTATTCCCGTCTTGGCGAGCAGCGCCGCCGACTCCATTGCATTGACGCTGGCCGAGGGGTTGCTCAAAGGCATAGTGGTAGTGGCACTGTTGCTCGCCGCCGGCCGCTGGCTGTTGCGCCCGCTGTTCAGAATTATCGCCGCCGGCCGCTCTACCGAACTGTTTATGCTCACGGTGCTGCTGGTCACGCTCAGCGCCGCCTGGTTTACGCAACAGATGGGACTTTCCATGGCGCTGGGGGCGTTTCTCGCGGGCATGGTCATCAGCGAAACCGAGTTCCGGCATCAAGTGGAAGCGGACATCCGCCCGTTCCAGGATGTATTGCTGGGGTTATTTTTCATTACCGTCGGGATGCGGCTCGATATCTCGGTGTTGCCGCAGATCTGGTATTGGGTGCTGCTGCTGGTGGTCGCCATCGCAGTCTTCAAGATCGTGCTGATTATGGGCCTGGCCTTATTGGCCAAGATGGAGCGGGGCGTCGGGTTGCGCACGGGCCTGACGCTGGCCCAGGCCGGGGAGTTCGGTTTTGTGATGCTGTCGTTGGCCACCGATTACAAATTGCTGGGCGATCCCGCCGGCCAGATCGTTCTGGCTGCGGTTATTTTGAGCATGGCCCTGGCGCCCCTGTTGATCCGTTATAACGGGGCGCTGGCAAAAAGATTTCTCGCCCTGAGTTACGGACAAGGCCGTCTGCAAATGGAGGCGCAGATCAGCGCCACCACGCAGGGCATGAACCGGCACGTTATTATCTGTGGCTATGGGCGGGTGGGCCAGAATATCGCCCGCATCCTGGAACAGGAGGGGTTTGAATTTGTGGCGCTGGACCTTGATCCGCTGCGGGTGCGCGACGCGCAGGACGCCGGCGATCCGGTTCACTACGGCGATTCTGCGCGCCGGGAAATACTGGAAGGGGCGGGTTTGAGCCGTGCCCGTGCGCTGGTGGTGAGCTTTGGCGACATGCCGGCGACCTTCAAGATCCTCGAGCACGTCCGCCGCCTGCACCCGGACCTGCCCGTGCTGGTGCGCGCCCGCGACGATTCCGAACTGGAGCGGCTGCTGGACGCCGGCGCCACCGAGGTGGTGCCGGAGACGCTGGAGGCGAGTCTTATGCTGGCGACGCAACTATTGCTGCTGCTGGACGTGCCCATTTCAGGCGTGGTGCGGCGCGTGCGCGATGTGCGTAGCGACCGCTATAGCCTGCTGCGGGGCGTATTTCTCGGCCAGGAACACTTCGCATTCGATGAGCCGGAGAGTCAGACCGAGCGCCTGCACTCGGTGGTCGTGCCGGAAGGCGCCTACGCGGTCGGACGCACCCTGGAGCAACTGGGCCTGGATAAGCTCGATGTGGTGGTCACCGCGGTGCGTCGCGGCGGGATACGCGGGCCGCAGCCTGAGCCTTACACCCAATTGCGCGCGGCCGATGTGTTGATTCTCTATGGTAGCGCGCATGCGCTGGAGCGTGCCGAAGCGATCTTGTTGAAGGGCTGACACAAGTTTGGCTGCTACGCCGTGTCTTTCCGGTGCGGCGTAGGCCCTCAGCGCGCGGAACTTTTCCTGGCGCGGCGGGCGAGCGCGGTTGGCGGGCCGCAGAAAGGCGGGGTAATGCGAACCAGTTCATCTTTTAAAAATTCCAAAAAGGCTTGCGCGACGATGGAGAGTTGCTTGCCGGCCGGATAGATCACGTACCAGTTACGTATGATGGGGAAGCCCTGCACGTCGAGCACCGTGAGCGGCCCCTGGCTGCCTTCCAGGGCGAGGGTGTGGCGCGACAGCACGGCAACCCCCAGCCCCCCCGCGATGGCTTGCTTGATGGCCTCGTTGCTGCCGAGCTCCATGCGCACCTTGAGGGTAAGGTGGTGCTTCTCGAACAGCCGCAGTGTCGAGACCCGCGTCCCCGATCCGGGCTCGCGCATGACAAAAGGCTCCTCGGCGATGCGTTGCAGCGAGATGCGCTTGCGCCCGGCCAGCGGATGATTTTGCGGCGCGATCACCACCAACGGGTTTTCCATGAACGGCTGGGAGACAACGTCGAGATGCTCTGGGGGCTGACCAAGAATGTAAAGGTCGTCCAAATTTTGCATCATGCGCTCCAGGACTCGCTCCTGGTTGGTCACCTTGAGCGAGACGTCAATACTGGGGTAAAGCTCGCAAAACGCGCCCAGCGCGCGCGGGGCGAGATATTTGGCGGTGGTGATGATGGCGAGGCGCAGGCGGCCGGTCTTCAGGCCCTGGCGGTTGGCGATGCTCATCTCGAAGCGATCCAGGCAGTCGAATACCTCGCGGCAGGTGCTGTACAGCTCCTCCCCGGCCTCGGTGAGGTGGATGCGCTTGCCGATCTGCTCGAACAGCGGCATCCCGATGGTACCGGCAAGCTGCTTGATCTGCATGGAGACCGTCGGCTGGGTCAGAAACAACTCCTCGGCGGCGCGCGTAAAGCTCAAGTGGCGCGCGATGGCCTCGAACACCTTGAGCTGGCGTAGCGTGGCACGGCGCAGGTTGGGCGGGGTTGGCTTGTTCATAGATAGAAATCTATCATAGCTATCATTAAATTTTAGTTTTATTTATTGATCGCGCTGGGCATTATCATCCCATGTCCGAGGCGATGGCAAGCACCGCGAAGCCGCAAAACGGCTGGCGCGGATTAAAACACTGGCGTTATGACCTGTTGGCGGGCCTGCAGGTGGCGTTGGTGTCGCTGCCGCTGTCGCTGGGCATCGCCATCGCCTCCGGCGCGCCGCCGGTCACCGGGGTGATCTCGGCGATCATCGCCGGGCTGATCTTCCCGTTCCTGGGCGGCGCCTACGTCACCATCAGCGGGCCGGCGGCGGGGCTCGCCCCGGCGCTGCTGGCCGGCATGATTATGCTCGGCGGCGGCGATCTCGCGGCCGGTTATCCGCTGCTGCTGGTGGCGATCTGCCTCACCGGTCTGCTGCAGATCGCACTCAGCCTGTTCAATGCCGGGCGCTTCGCGTTATTCCTGCCGGTGACGGTGGTCGAGGGCATGCTGGCGGCGATCGGCATCATGATCATCGTCAAGCAAATCCCGGCGCTGCTGGGGGATTTCGTGGCGCCCGCGAAGAGCATGCTGGTGACGATTGCGAAGCTGCCTGATAGTTTCCTCAGGATTGATCCGGCCATCGCGGTGATCGGCGGCGTCTGTCTGTTTCTGATGTTCTACCTCAACCGCGCGCACCATGCCTGGCTGCGGCGCATCCCGGCGCCGCTGTTCGTGGCGGGCATCGGCATCGGGCTGGGCTATCTGCTGCAGCTCGATGCGAAGTATCTGATCGCCATGCCGCACAACATCATCGAGCACGGCATCACCTTGCCGGCCTTCGGCGCGGTGTGGAACAACACCGGTCTGTGGTGGAGCATACTGCTGGTGGTGATTACGCTCACCCTGATTGACGGCATCGAGTCGCTCGCCACCATCTCCGCAGTGGACAAGATAGACCCCTACCAGCGCAAGTCGGATCCCAACGTGACGCTGCGCGCCATGGGGGTATCGAACTCGCTATCGTCCATCTTCGGCGGGCTCACCATCATCCCCGGCGGCGTCAAGAGCCGCGTCAACATTGACGCCGGCGGGCGCACGCTGTGGGCCAACTTCTACAATGCGGTATTCCTGATCGTGTTTCTGTTTCTCGCCAAGGACCTGATCGCGCGCATCCCGCTGGCGGCCATCGGCGCGATCCTGGTGTATGTCGGCTGGCGGCTGTGCGAAATCCGCGTGTTCAGCAGGACCTTCGCCATCGGGCGCGACCAGATATTGATTTTCGTGGCGACGATCGCGGCGATACTCGTTACCGATCTGCTGTTCGGGATACTGATTGGGGTCGCCGCGAAGATCGCGCTGCACGTGTATCTGCTCACGCCGTCGTTTCGCGCGGTGCTGACCGGGCGGCTCACCTTCACCCAGTCGTTCAAGCTGCTGTGGGGCAACTTCGCCGGGCTGTTCCGCAACCCGGTGATCAAGGTCAAGATTGATGAGCACGCTGCATTGCCGCACTACCGCATCTCGCTCGGCTCGATCGTGTGCTTCAATCTGCTGCCGCTCGACAAACTGCTGCAGGCGATTCCGGCGGGGGCGGGCATCACGCTCGCCGTCACCGAATCCGGCCGCATTATTGACCACACCGCGATGGAGTACCTGCACCAGTTCCATGAGGAGTGCCTGCACGCGGGCCAGCCGTTCGAGTTACTGGGTCTCGACAACTTCTACCAGTTCACCAGCCACTCGCTGTCGGCGCGCATGCATGACGCGAAGCTGGTCAAGGACAAGGCGCGGGTGTCGGCGCGCGAGCAGCAGATGGCCGAGGTGGCGCGGCGTCACGGTCTT
>CAYUAZ010000125.1:0-6462 GCA_964442865.1 uncultured Gammaproteobacteria bacterium | reverse complement strand
ACGTGCTGGCGGTGCGCGACGAGCTGTTAGCGAGCGGTGCGGTGACTGTCCGGGAGCTCAGCAAACAGGCCCTGGGCGGATCGCTTTATTGAAAGACATCAACGATCAGCCCGCGCTCATTGTGCAGATCCGCGGCGCGCGGCCGATCTACCAGCAAGGGAAAACCTCCATCCTGTATTTCATCATCTGTTTATTGGTATTCGGTGTTTTGCTCGGCGTGGTGATCAAACTGATCTGGAACCGTTTGCAGATAGCCCATCACCGGCGCCTGGAAAGCGAAGAGGAGGCCCGCTATCTGGCCGAATACGATACCTTGACCCGCTTGCCCAATCGCCGTTCGCTGGAGAACCGTTTACAGCAGAGCATCGCGCAGGCCCAGCGCACCAAACAGCAACTCGCCATCCTGCTGATAGACCTTGACCGCTTCAAGGTCATCAATGACGCCCTCGGACATCAAGCCGGCGATCTGTTGCTCAAGGCGGTCGCAGAACGCCTGCAGGAGAGTGTACGCAAAGGCGAGACCTTGTCCCGCCATGGCGGTGATGAGTTCGTCATCCTGCTGACCGAACTGGCTCGCATTGAAGACGCCGCCTATGTGGGGCAGCGCATCCTCGATGCGCTGGCGCAGCCGCTCGAGATCGCCGATCAAGAACTGAATGTCGCCGCCAGCATCGGTATCAGCCTGTACCCCAACGACGGTGAGACCTCGGACATACTGCTCAAGAACGCCGATCTCGCCATGTACCACGCCAAGGGCCGGGGCGGGAATAACTATCACTTCTTCACCATCGAGCTGAATGCCAAGACCTCCAAACGGATGCGGCTGGAAAATAGCCTGCATCAGGCCTTGCAACGCGACGAGTTTTTTCTGGTCTATCAACCGATGGTTGATCTGGCAAGCAGCGAGGTGTGTGGCATGGAGACGCTGCTGCGCTGGCAACATCCGGAGCAGGGGTTAATTTCGCCGCTGGACTTCATCCCTATCGCTGAGGAGACCGGCCTGATCGTGCCGCTGGGCGAATGGGTGCTGGAAACCGCTTGCCGGCAGGCCAAGGCCTGGCAGGAGCAAGGTTTCAAACCGTTACATATGTCCGTGAATCTCTCTGCCCGGCAATTCCGGCAAACCGATCTGGCCTACACCATCGCCAGGATTTTGCAGCAGTCGGGCTTGGCGTCGCAGTGGCTGGAATTGGAGTTGACGGAGAGCCTGTTGTTGGAGAATGTAGAAGACACCATCGCGACCATGTACCAGCTCACCGATCTGGGCGTGACGCTTTCCATTGACGATTTCGGCACCGGCTATTCGTCGCTGGCCTATCTAAAACGCATCCCGCTCAGCACCCTCAAGATAGATCGCATGTTTGTCAAGGAGGTCGTCACCAACAGCGGCGACGCCGCCATCGTCGCGGCGCTGATCGAGCTGGCCCACAAGCTGAACATCAAAGTGGTAGCCGAAGGCGTAGAGACTGAGCAACAATTGAGCGCCCTCATCGGTCAGCGCTGCGACATGATGCAGGGATATTATTTCAGTCCGCCGTTGAGCGTCGAGGCGTTCGGCCAATTATTGTATGAAGAACGACGCCTGACGCGCAGCGTGGCAGGCTGAGCACTCCCCGCGAGCGCCTATTGATACCGTGTCGGGTCGTCTACTGCGGAGGCCTTGAAGCCGGCCGCACGCAAACGGCAGGCGTCGCACCGTCCGCAGGCGCGACCGTCATCATCCGCGGCATAGCACGACACGGTGAGCGCAAAATCCACCCCCAGGCATAGCCCTTCTCGAATGATCTCGGCCTTGCTTAAATGAATCAGCGGGGTGTGAAAGGTAAACCGTCCCCCTTCTACGCCGGCCTTGGTCGCCACGTTGGCGAGCTTGGTGAAGGCCTCGATGAATTGCGGGCGGCAGTCCGGATAACCGGAGTAGTCCACGGCGTTGACGCCGATGAAGATGTCCCAGGCGTGCAGCACCTCGGCCCAGGCCAGCGCCAGCGCCAGAAAAATCGTGTTACGCGCAGGCACATAGGTAACGGGGATACCATTGCTGGATGTGACCGGCACCGCGATGCTGTGCTCGGTGAGGGCGGAGCCGCCGATGGTGCTCAAATCCAATTTCAGAATCTTGTGACCGGCCACGCCCAGTTGCCCGGCGATGCGTGTTGCGGCGTCGAGTTCTGCGCGGTGGCGCTGGCCGTAATCGAATGTCAGGGCATAGCACTCGAAGCCGAGGCCTTTGGCGATGGCCAACGTGGTGGCCGAATCCATACCGCCGGACAGCAACACCACCGCCTTGTTGTGGCCTGCATGGAGAGGAATGACAGCCGCGCTCATTACTTCCCTGGGGTTTCGCCCCACAGATATTTATGGAGCTGGATTTGCAAGCGCACCGGCAGGCAGTCGGCGAGTATCCAGTCGGCGAGAGCAGTCGCGTCAAGTTGTTGATAGCTCGGCGAGAACAATACTTCGCAGCGTGAGCTCAGATCGTATTCGTTCAGGATGTCTTTTGCCCACTGGTAATCGGCGCGGCCGCACAGTACAAACTTGAGCTGGTCGCGGGGCGAGAGGTGCGCGAGATTACTGTAAAGATTTTTGTCTACTTCACCGGAGCCGGGCGTCTTTAGGTCCACCACCTTGATGACGCGGGGGTCTACTTGGGAAATATCCAGTGCGCCGCTAGTCTCCAGCGAGACCTCATAGTGCGCGTCGCACAGCCGACTGAGCAGCGTCAGGCATGCCTTCTGCGCCAACGGCTCACCGCCGGTGACCGTGACGTAGCGAGGTTGATAGCTTGCTACTTCCTTGAGGATACCGACGATGTCGCGCCACTCTCCACCCTGAAAGGCATACGCGGTGTCACAATAGCCGCAGCGTAACGGACAGCCGGTAAGGCGCACGAACACCGTCGGCAACCCCACCGTGCGCGTCTCGCCTTGCAGGGAATAAAAAATCTCGGTGATGCGCAGACGTTGTTGCGCGACGGAATTTTCGGCTAGAACATCAGGAAGTACTTGTGACGGCATGGGATATTCTACTACAGGGGCTAGGGGCGCAGTCTATCCGCCATCCCTAGCGCGACTTCAGTTCATTACCTTGGCCCTAGCCCGCACATCCCTGTGCGGTCGTTCGCGGCTCCTAAGCCCGCCGCTCACCCCTACCCCTGCCTTCAATGCCCCTCTTTCTGCATCTTGTCGAGACGCGCCTGCGCCAGCTTGGCGGCGGCGGTGCCGGGATAGCGGCTGGCGACTGAACCCAAGGTCTTGCGGGCCTTGGCCCACTCGCCCTGTTCATAGTGGATAAAGCCTATCTTGAGGCTGGCGTCGGGCTGTTTGGGGCTGTGCGGGTAACGGTCGAGCAGAGTTTGGAAGGCCTGCTGGGCCTCCTTGAATTTACGGGTGACGTAGTAGGTTTCGCCCAGCCAATACTGTGCATTGCCGGCGTTGGCGCCGTTGGGATAGCGTTTCAGGAAATCGCGGAAGGCCGTGATCGCCTTTTCGTAGCTGCCCTTTTTAAGCAGATCAAAGGCGCGCTGATAGGCAGCCGCCTCGTCGCTGGCGTCAGCCACCGCAGGTTGTAATTCAGGGCTCGCGGCGTTGCCTGGGTCTGGCGCCGCCGGCGACGGTGGGGCGTTGGTTACGGACGGGGCAACTGGAGGGATTGCTGCGTCAACAGGGGGCGATGCGGGGGCGCTGCTGCGCTGTTCGAGTGCTTCAATCCGCCGCTCCAGCGTCTGCTGCGGGTCTTTCTGGCTGCGCTGTAGTTGCTCGATCTGGTGGCCCTGTTCCTCGATCTTGCCCTGCATGCGCTGTACTTCGCGTTGCAGACTGTCCAGCCTGGAAAATAATTCGGCCAGACTTTGATTGCGCGTCTGCTATTCGAGGCGGGCGACGCGCTCATCGAGCGTCAGATCTTCTTCCGGCGGCGCGCTCCAGGCGGCCGCGCCCAAACCCAACAGCAATCCCCCCGCCAGCAGCGGGGGGATTATTCGCAGTACCGTGAACGCCATTGCTGCTATTTACGGTTGTAGACAAGCTCCACGCGCCGGTTGAGCGACCAGGCGTCTTCGTTATGCTCGGGATCGGCGGGCTTTTCCTCGCCGTAGCTGACAGTTTGTATCTGTTGCGTAGCGGCCCCCTCGGCCAGCAACAACTGACGTACGGCGTTGGCGCGGCGCTCGCCCAATGCAAGATTATATTCGCGCGAACCGCGCTCATCGGCGTGACCTTCCAGGGTCACTGCGGCATTGGCGTTGTCGGCCAGGTACTTGCCATGTGCTGTAATGGTAGCGCGATCTTCGGCTTTGACCTCGCTGCTGTCGAGCTCGAAGTACACGATGCGTTGCGATAGCGGGCTGGACGGATCATCGAGCGGGTCGCCGCTGAAGGTACCGCCTTCGCTCGCCGCACCGGTCGAGGCGCCATCGGCAGCGCCACGGTCTTCAACTTTGGCGCCGCCTTCCGGGGTCGCTGTCGTCTGACAGCCCCACAATACGATGGCGGCTAAAACTATAAATAACCCTTTGCTAAATAACTTCATAAATCTCTCCTTATGTTTTCAATTTAGGTATGCTGCAATACGTTGCTCAAGGTTGAAGAAATTCAAAATCGGTTTTACGGCCGAACGGCGACCACACCGCCTCGCGCACGTTGCCTTCCTGCAGGGCCAGCCGCTGCCGCACCCGTCCATCCACGGAGACCGCCGCCAACACGCCTTGATCGCCGGTGGCATAGATCACCATGCTGCCGTTGGGCGCGAAGCTCGGCGATTCATCCAGCGAACGTTCGCTCAACACCTTCACCTCGCCGCTGCTCAAGTCCTGTACCGCGATGCGGTAATTACCGCCTTCTCTGTGCACCATCGCCAGCATCGTGCCGTCGGGTGAAAACACCCCTCGGGCATTATAGTCGCCATTAAAAGTAACGCGCCGCGCCTCACCGCCGCCAGCAGACATTTTATAAATCTGCGGCTTGCCACCCCGATCGGACGTAAACAACAGGGTATTGCCATCCGGCGACCAGCTCGGCTCAGTATCTATCGCGCCGTTGTCGGTAAGGCGTTGCAAGGCCTTGCTGGCCAAGTTTAGCACATAAATCTCGGGATTCCCGTCCTTGGAAAGCGTGAGCGCCAGCCGCCGGCCGTCCGGTGACCAGGCCGGCGCACCATTCAGACCTGGATACGAGGCAATCCGTTCGCGCGAGCCGCTGGCGAGATCCTGGATAAAGATCTGCGGACGGCGATTCTCGAACGAGAGATAGGCGAGCCGGGTACCGTCCGGCGACCAGGCCGGCGACAGGATGGGCTGCTTCGAGGTCAGGATAGTCTGCGGGTTGTGACCGTCGGAGTCGGCTACTTGCAGGGAAAAGCTGGTCGGCCCCGAGGTCGTCACATACGCGATGCGGGTATCGAAGGCCCCGGGCTGGCCGGTCAGTTTTTCATAAATGATGTCGCTGATCTGATGTGCGGTGCGGCGCAGATCCTGACGGGTGGTGTTGATGTTAAAGCCCACCAGGCGGTCGCCCTTGAACACATTAAAGAGCTGGAATTGAACGCTGTAGCGATCTGCCCCGGCGGGGCGTACCTGGCCGATCACCAGGCCCTCCATGCCCAGCACGCGCCAATCGGCAAAATTGATCTGCGCGGCCTGGTGTGGTTGCGCGATCATGTCCTGGCGCGGCAACGGCGAAAACCGGCCGCTGCGCGCGAGATCATCGGCGATGATTTGCGCGACGTCTTCGGGTGCGGCCCGCCCGCCCTCATCGAACGGCACGATGGCGACGGGCAATGCGCCCTCTACGCCGCGAGTGATTTCGATGCTGAGCGGTGCCGCCTGCGCGCCTGCCGCCAGGCCGATCAACAGGCCTGCTAAAACTGAACGTAATAATGTCTTCACGGCTTGATCCCTCAAGGTTTAAAGATGAAATTCAATTCCCGGAAATGCTCGAACAGCGCCGGGTCCGGCGGCAGCGGCAAGGGCGAGGCCTTGTACACCGCCGCCTCCACCGAACGATCGAAGGCGGTGTCGCCGCTGCTCTTTACCACTCTGGCGTTGAGCACCTCACCGCTGGGGGCGAGATTCACCATCACCGTACACGACATCCCCAGCCGCGCCGTGGGCGGCCGCAACCAGTTCTGGGTAACCTCGCGCTGGATACGGCCCACATACTGGGCGATCAACTCTTGATTCTGTTCGGCGCTGGCGGCTTGCTCCGCCGCGAGTTGCTGCTTCAATTGCTCCTCGGCCTCGCGACGCCGTTGCGCCTCCTGCTCGGCCTTTTGACGTTTCTGCTCATCAACTTTACTTTTGGTCTCTGCCTCCGCCAAGCGCTGCTGTTCCATCGCCTTGCGCTGCTTTTCTTCTTCCGCGAGTTTTTTCTTCAGTTCCTCGGCGCGCTGCTCTTCCTCCATACGCCTTTGCTCCGCGATGGATTGCTGCTGTTTGAGCGTTTCCAGACGCGCGGCCTCCGCCTTTTG
>CAYUAZ010000124.1:0-6572 GCA_964442865.1 uncultured Gammaproteobacteria bacterium | reverse complement strand
GGAGGGCATCCCCGCTTACCGCACCGATGCGCTACGCTTTACCCTCGCCGCGCTCGCCACGCAGGGGCGCGACAACAAGTTTGACACCGGCCGCATCGAGGGCTACCGAAACTTTTGCAACAAATTGTGGAACGCGGCGCGCTACGTGCTGATGAATACCGAGGGGCAGGAGTGCGGTCAGGACGGTGGTGAGGCAACACTCAACATTGCCGACCACTGGATTATTTCGCGGCTGCAACTCGCCGAGAAGCAGGTGACCGAGGCCATCGCCGGTTATCGCTTCGATCTCGTCTCCCAGGCCATCTATGAATTCACCTGGAACGAATACTGTGATTGGTATTTGGAGCTTTCCAAAACAGTCCTGACAAACGAGCAGAGCAGCGCGTCCAGCCTGCGCGGCACGCGCCGCACCCTGGTGCGCGTTTTGGAAACATTGTTGCGGCTCGCTCACCCGATCATGCCGTTTATCACCGAAGAGATCTGGCAGCGCGTGGCTCCGCTGGCAGGTAAACAGGGCACGACCATTATGTTGCAGCCCTACCCCGTTCCGCAGCCGGACAAGATAGACCAGGCCGCCGTCACCGAAATGAATTGGGTGATGAGTTTCATCCTCGGAGTACGCAGCATCCGCAGCGGCATGAATATCGCCCCCGCCAAACCGCTGCCGGTGCTGCTGCAAAACGGTTCTGAGCAGGATCGCGCGTGGTTGGACAATAATCGTTCGTATCTTATAAATCTGGCACGCCTGGAGGACATCACCTGGCTGGAAGCCGGTCAGCCCGCCCCCGAATCGGCGACCGCGCTGGTGGGCAATATGAAGGTGCTTATCCCGCTCGCGGGTTTGATAGACAAACAGGCTGAACTCACGCGCCTCGGCAAGGAAATCGAAAAAATCCGCAAAGACCTTAGCCGCAGCGAGAGCAAGCTGGCCAATCCGGACTACGTGGGCCGTGCGCCCGCCGCTGTGGTGGCGGAGGAACGGCAGCGGATTGCCGATTTCAGCACTGCCTTGCAGAAACTGACCGAACAGCAAACACGGATGCAAGGATTATAAATCCCGCCTCAGTGCTCCTTGCAGCAACCTCCATCGCTTACTGCGCGACAATCTGCCCATCCACCAAGCGGACCTGGCGCTGCGTGAGGGCGGAGAGTTGCGGATCATGGGTCACCGTAATCACGGCTTGGCCGTTGGCGTCCACCAGACGTTTGAATATATCAAACACGATGCGGCCATTTTTAGTGTCGAGATTTCCGGTTGGTTCGTCGGCCAGAATGATTAAGGGATCGTTGGCCAGGGCGCGCGCTACGGCGACGCGCTGGCGCTCACCTCCGGAGAGTTGATCGGGCGTCTTCTTGAGTGCGGCGCCGAGCCCCAGCTCTTCCAGGATGCGCGCGGCCTGCTCACGCATCTCACGATCCGTGCGCGCGGCCAGTTTACGCATCGGCATCATGACGTTTTCGATGACCGAAAATTCCGGCAACAAAAAATGGAACTGGAAAACGAATCCCAGTTTTTTGAGTCGCAACGATGCAAGTTCGGCCTGGTCGAGCTGCGAGGTGTCGCGCCCTTCCAGGGAAACCATGCCTTGGGTCGGCACATCAAGCAGCCCGAGCAAATACAGCAGCGATGACTTGCCGGAGCCCGACGGGCCGGTAATGGCGATGAATTCTCCGGCCTCGATGACCAGATTGATGTCCTGCACCAGCGTGACAGGCAGCGGCCCGGGCAGCACGCGCGTGACATCGCGCGCCTCCAGCAACGCACAGGGAAGAGCGCCAGCGAAGGGTCCTGCTAGTGTCGCGGGAGGCAGGACGCCGGGAGCGACCGATGTCCCGCTCATGCCGCGCCCCGGATGATATCCACGGGGTTGAGCCGCGCCGCCTTGCGCGCCGGCAGCCAGGCGGCGAACATTGCGGATAAGACGGCGAAGCTGCTTGCAATGAGATAGTGCATGTAGGAGTAATACAGAAAAAATCCCTGCGCGGTGACAAAACCCTCAATGTGAAACCGTATCGTGCCGAGCAGGCGCGTAAGACTGTAACCCAACAGCCATCCGAGCAGGGTACCGACCAGGCCCACCACCAGCCCCTCCAGCAAAAAGATGGTCCGAATATCAGCTTCCTCGAAGCCTACTGATTTCAATATGGCGATGTCTCGGGTCTTTTCGTGGACGACGGTGGAGATGATATTAAAGATGCCGAATGCGGCAACGATCAGAATGGCGCTGACCGTGGAGTACATGATGCCGTTTTGAATGACGAAGATACCCAGCACATTTTCATAGGTTTCTTCCCAGGCCTCGGTGCGGTAACCGAGGCGCGCCTCGATGCCCCGCGCGGTGGCTCCCGCCTGATTGACATCCTGTAAACGGATGCGGATCTGGTTGATGACATTGGGACGGTTTTGCAGGATCTGCGCTTTTTTGAGCAACGCATAGCTCTCGAAATTATCTATCGGCGTGATGCCGGTGCGAAAGACGCCAACCACCTTCATCTTGAGTATCACGCCGGCCGGCGAAATGACCGACAGCGTATCATGCATGCCGACGCCGGCTTTTTTTGCGACGCCTTCACCGAGGATGATGCCATTCGCGGTGCTGTACAAGGCATTCAAACGTCCGCTGATGAGATCACTTTCCAGATGGCTGACGCGCCGCTCGTGCTGCGGCTCGATCCCCACCAGCGTGGCGGAGACATCCTTGCCGCCATAGCGCAAGAAGACCTGCCCGCGCAGCGTGGGCGCGGCGGCCATACCGGGCCGTCCATCCAGTTCGGCCACGATGGTCTTGGCGTCCTTGATGCCACGCAGCTCTTCGAGTGGTTTGAGTCCGTACAGCGCGACGGCCCCGCCGGAAAACAGGCGCTGCGCGGGCTGCAAAGGCGCGGAGCGGTATTCGTCCTTGACGACGATATGCGGCCACACGTCTATCACCTTGGCAATGAAGTAGTGCTGAAAACCCTGCATCATCGCGGCCATGGCGATAAAAAATCCCACGCCCATCGCCACACCGAGCACCGAAACGAGTGTCTGGCGCTTGCGGCTGCGCAGATGGGTGAGGGCGATGTCGAAGCTCAGCGTCATGCGGGTAAGCTAGCTGCCCGATGATTTCTTGATGCGCAGCGTGCGGCCTTCTTTGAGATCTTGCGGCGGGCTCAAGATGACTTGTTCATCACCGGACAGACCTTCAAGTATCTCGACTTTGTTTTCGTCGGCCACACCGGTCTTCACTGCGGCGCGATGCGCCTTTCCGTCGCGCACCACCCACAGCGCGCCGTTCACCAAGGCGCCGGCGGGCGCCAATAAGGCATTTGACTGCTCGCGCACGATGACGTTGATCTCCGCCGTCATGCCGATCCGCAGCGGGGCGTCGGCGGGTAAGCCCACGCGCACCCGGTAGCTCTTATTGACCGGGTCGCCCTTGGGGGTGATTTCCACGACCAGCCCTTCGAGCACTTGATCCGGAAATGCGTCGGCCTTGATAAGGACACGCTGGCCGAGGCGCACGCGCGGGATATCCTCTTCGTCCACTTCGGCAGTGACACGCAATGGCGTGGGCTCGCCCACCCAGAACAGGGTCTGGCTGCTGGTCACCGTCTCGCCGACTTCACCATCCTGGCGCAGCACGACGCCGTCCATCGGCGACACCATGCGCAAGTCATCGAGCACATGCCGTGCGGCATCGAGCGCCGCCCCGGCCTGCCGGCGTTCGCTGACCGCGCGATCATAGGCCTGTTTGCCGACGTAGCCTTTCGGCAGCAGGGGAGTAAGCCGCTTGACCTCGTCGCGCAGCAAACGCTCTTGAGCGGCAAGCTGATCCACCTTGGCGCTTGCCTCGTCATCGTTGAGCCGCGCGAGCAGGGCGTTGCGCGTCACCCGGGCTCCTTCATAGGCAAGGATTTCGACGATGCGGCCGGTGCTTTTCGGACCGACCTTGGCCCAACGCACCGGCTCGACGGTCCCGGTCGCATAGACCGCCTCCACCGCCGGGCCGCGTACGACGGGGCTCACCACTACTGAGATCGGCGCGGCATACCACACAAAACCCGCCACCCCGAGCACCGCAATCAGCACAACAATGAGCCAGTGGCTAAAACGCATTCGCCTTCATCTCGTGTGTGTCCCAAAATAGCGCCATGAGGCCCTTTATTAGGGCAGTGATAGTAAGCGCTGGCAGCCCAGGTTGACATCCTTATAATTAATCTGCAACTGGCATGGAATATGCTGTAGTTTTTGCAACCCTGGACACGGGGGTATACAAGAAAGGGGCGCAATCCCATGTCTAATCCCAAGAGAATCCTACCCCATGAACACTCAAGCTCCAAGTAAGTCTGCATTGGATGTTATCGAGGGCTACACCTCTCCGTCAGGTCATCAGACTATTGGCGAGTTCAAGGGTTGGCGGCTTTCCAGCGCATTTCAGCCGATAGTCAGTCTCGCACATGAAGTTATAGTTGGCTGCGAGGGCTTGCTGCGGGCCACAGACAGTGAAGGTAACCCGGTTTCCCCGTTGGCCGTGTTTGGCAAGACCGAGGATATTTCCGAAAGCGTACTCCTGGATCGCCTGTGCCGTAATATCCATTTACGAAACTATCAGACGCTGGGCCTCGATAGCGGCTGGTTGTTCGTCAACATCAATCCGCGCGTGGTGATTGACGGCAAAAACTATGGCCCATACTTTTTGGATCTGCTGAAACGTTACCAGTTCCCCGCCCACAGGATTGTCGTCGAGATGCTGGAGGGGGCGATACGAGACGAGGCTCTGCTTGCCGAGGCAGTCAGATATTACAAGGAATTGGGCTGTCTGGTAGCGATTGACGACTTCGGCGCCGGCCACTCCAACTTCGAGCGTATCTGGAGGCAGGAGCCCCATATCGTCAAACTCGACAGAAGCATGATCGTCCGCGCCGCCAACAGCCCTAAAGTCAGGCGCCTGCTCGGGAACATTATCTCACTATTACACGAAGCGGAATGTCTGGTCGTCGCCGAAGGTGTTGAAACCGAGGAAGAGGCGCTCATCAGCATTGATAGCGGAGCCGATTTTGCACAGGGTTATTATTTCGCCAGACCGTCCAGCGAATTGGCCTCCCAGGCGGACCTCAGCGAAATATTTTTCCGGCTCAAGGATAAATTTCAATTGTTATCCGCCTCCGAGATCGAGGGGCAAAGGAGATATCTCGGCCCTTGCCGCCAGTGGTGCGCTCGAGGTAGCTTGTTTTAAACTGCTTAATCAGGATAAAGTGCTGCGCTGTTACCTGCTCGATGAAACCGGCAGGCAGGTTGGCGCCAATCTCTGTCCTGCCAAACAACAGCTCAACACCGACCCACGCTATGCGCCTTTGGCTAATCCACAGGAAGCAAACTGGTCGCGTAGACCTTACTTTCGCCGTGCGGTTGAACAGCCGAATCAGGTACAACTAACACGGCCGTATCTGTCCATAACGGATGCACGTATGTGCATGACACTTTCCGTAGCCACGCAAATTGATAAGAAGACCCAGGTACTCTGTTGCGACCTGGACTGGGATAGAGATTAACAGCCAGCACGCACAGCCGCACAGCAATCGTCTTCAAGAGTTTGTTGAAAAAGGCCATCCTTGGCCTTTTTCAACACGCAAAGCAAAAAGCGTGGTTTTTGCTTTGCTCCAGGCTGTTTTTCAATAGCCTCTTAATGCTCGCGCGTAGCCCGGAACTGGATGTCGGGCCAGCGCTCCCGGGTTAACTCCAGGTTGATCCGGGTGGGGGCGATGTAGGCCAGGTCACCCATGTTGTCGAGCGCCAGGTTATCCGCCAGCTTGAGGCGAAACTCGTCCAGCTTTTTGGGGTTGTCGCTGCTCACCCAGCGCGCGGTCACCACCGGCACATTCTCGAAGCTGCACTCCACGCCGTATTCATGTTGCAAGCGATAGGTCACTACATCGAATTGCAAGATGCCGACCGCGCCCAGGATCAGGTCATTACTGTTGAGCGGTTTGAATAATTGTGTCGCGCCCTCTTCGCAAAGCTGATCCAATCCCTTTTGCAGCGCCTTCATCCGCAGCGGGTCTCGCAAGCGCGCGCGCCGGAATAATTCCGGCGCAAAGTGCGGGATGCCGGTGAATTTCAAATCCTCGCCTTGCGTGAAGGTGTCGCCGATCTGAATGGTGCCGTGATTGTGCAAACCGATGATGTCACCGGAATATGCCTCATCAATGTGCTCGCGCTCTCCGGCCATAAAGGTGATGGCGTTGGAGATCTGCACCTCGCGCTTGAGCCGCACCTGATGGACCTTCATGCCTTTGCTATAACTTCCCGAACAGATGCGCACGAAGGCGATGCGATCACGATGCGCGGGGTCCATGTTGGCTTGGATCTTAAACACAACACCGGTGAATTTATCTTCCTCGGGCGACACCGTGCGGGTGGTGGTCGCGCGCGGTAGCGGCGGCGGCGCGTATTCCACGAAGGCCTCCAGTAATTCCCGCACGCCGAAATTATTCATCGCCGAGCCGAAAAATACCGGCGTCAACGCACCTGCGCGAAACGCCTCGAAGTCAAAGGTGTGGCTCGCGCCTTTCACCAACTCGATTTCCTC
>CAYUAZ010000123.1:0-6600 GCA_964442865.1 uncultured Gammaproteobacteria bacterium | reverse complement strand
AACCCTGGACATCCCAGCGTAGCGGGACTGCGTAGCGCCAGGATGGAATTTTTCAAAGTTCCTTAAGAAGTGCTGTATAAATCCAGTGCCGCATTGCTGTTGGTGTTTTGCGGCTTGGCCATGTCGCAGCGGATTTTTTCCAGATCGTCGAGGTAATCCTGGCTCACGCTGCCGGTAATGTATTCGCCGCTGAAACAGGAGGTATCGAACCCGCTGATCTTTGGATTGCCCTCACGCACGGCCTCGACAAGGTCCAGGAGGTCCTGATAAACCAGCTTGTCCGCGCCTATGGCGCGTGCGATCTCGTCTTCGTTACGTCCGTGCGCAATGAGTTCGTTGACCGAGGGCATGTCTATGCCGTACACATTGGGATAACGCACGGGTGGCGCAGCGGAGGCGAAATACACCTTGCGCGCGCCGGAATCACGCGCCATCTGGATGATCTGCTGGGAGGTGGTGCCGCGCACGATGGAATCGTCCACCAGCAGCACGTTTTTGTTTTTGAATTCCGAGCCGATGGCATTCAGTTTCTGGCGCACGGATTTTTTGCGCTGGCCCTGTCCGGGCATGATGAAGGTGCGGCCGATGTAGCGGTTTTTCACGAAGCCTTCGCGGTAGGGCAAGCCCAAAACCTGGCAGAGCTGCAACGCGGCGGTGCGGCTGGTGTCGGGGATGGGGATCACCACGTCTATGTCGTGATTCGGCCACACACGTTCGATCTTGTGCGCCAGCTTTTCGCCCATGCGGATGCGCGCCTGATACACCGAGATGCCGTCTATCACCGAGTCCGGGCGGGCCAGGTACACATACTCGAAAATGCAGGGCGAGGATATGGGATGCTGGGCGCACTGGCGGGTAGAGATCTTGCCGTCTACCGAGATGAATACGGCCTCGCCGGGCGCGATGTCGCGCACCACCTCAAAATCGAGCACGTTCATGGCTACACTCTCCGAGGCGATCATGTATTCCGTCCCCTGTTCCGTTTCGCGCTTTCCGAACAGGATGGGACGGATGCCGTAAGGATCACGGAAGCCGACGATGCCGTAGCCGTTGATCATGACGACCGCCGCGTAGCCGCCACGGCAGCGCTCGTGCACGCGCGTCACCGCGTGGAAGATGTCGTTTTCATCTATGCGCAATTTACCGGGGTGTTGCAGTTCATGCGCGAACACGTTGAGCAGCACCTCGGAGTCGGAATCGGTGTTGATGTGGCGCTGCTCGTCGCGGAAGATGTCCTTTTTTAACTCATCGGCGTTGGTGAGGTTGCCGTTGTGCGCGAGGCATATCCCGTAAGGCGAGTTCACGTAAAACGGCTGCGCCTCGGCGCTGGTGGAACACCCTGCCGTCGGGTAGCGCGCGTGAGCGATACCCATGTTGCCGTGCAGATCGCGCATGTGGCGGGTGTGGAACACGTCGCGCACCATGCCGTTGTCCTTGCGCATAAACAACCGGTCGCCCTCGCAGGTGACTATCCCGGCCGCATCCTGACCGCGGTGTTGCAACACGGTGAGGCCGTCGTACAGGGCCTGGTTAACCGCAGACCTGGCGACGATTCCGATGATTCCGCACATCTATTGCCACCTCGCCAAATGAACATTCATTAACGCACCCTCGGTGTGACTGGTAACTTTTCAGGAATCCTGGTAGACGAAATGACTGGCGATGTCGGCGGGCAACAGGTTGCGCGCCACCACGGCCAGGTCCTCGAAGTAAACAATCAGCATAGACTGACGCCACCACGGATCCTTGGGGAACGGCGTAGCGCCGCCCAATAACACCAGGATGGCGATCACGACGACGCCGCGGGCGATGCCGAATATGACTCCCAGCATTTGGTCGGTGCCGCCCAGACCGGTCTTGGCCAGCAGCCGCACGATGAGAAAATTGATGACCCCGATCAGGATCAAGATACCCAGAAACAAGGCCGCAAAGGCGGCAATCAGGCGTAGCGAGGGTACCGAAATGTATTGCGTCAACACCGGAGCGAGCCGGCCGCTGAATTCCACCGCGACCCAGATGGCGGCCACCCATGCGGTGAGCGACAAGGCCTCGCGCACAAAACCGCGCAGCAGGCCGATCAGCGCGGAGAGGGCAATAATTCCAATAATGGCATAATCAACCCAGATCATGGCGGCCTTTGCCGACCGGCTGAGGCATGCCGGCGCATCAAATCAAGCTGTGTATTATAACACTAGCAGGCTGTTGAAAAACAGCCTGCGTGCGGTGCATGGGCGAGCTGCAAAGCAGCAAGCGGGCAAGCCAGGGAGGGCTTGCCCTGGGCTTGCAAGCGGAGCAGGACTGCGAAGCGCCGCAAGCGCCGCCATTCTTCAAGCACGTATTATCTGCTTGAAGAATGGAGCAAAGTATAAATCGCACTTTTTGCCTTGCGAGTTGAAAAAGGCCATGGATGGACTTTTTCAACATCCCCTGGCGAAGCAAATAAAAACCGGCTAAGAGGGGTAATGCGCAACGATGCCTTTTTGCTTGGTTTCCTTTTCCAGTTTGTCGCGCAAGGCGTCGGCGCGGGCGCGCTCCAGCTCGGGGCCTACGCGCACCCTGAACAACTGGCTGTCGCCGCTTTTAATCTTCTCGACGAAGGCCGTATAGCCCTTGGCGCGCAATTGATCGCGTAGCACCAGGGCGTTCTGCTCGCTGCTGAAAGTACCGAGCTGGATGACCCAGGCGGTGACGTTCATGCGCTCTTTGGAGGGAGCAGTTGCCGCTGGCGCCGCAGCAGCGAGCGGCTTGCTGGGGGCCGGTTTAGTCGCTCCCGGCGTCCTGCCTCCCGCGACACTAATACGTCCCTGTACGTCGCCGGCCTCGGGCTTGTCTGTTTTGGGTTTATCGGAGGCTGACGTGCCGGTTGCCGGTGTAGTGGTGACCTGTGGTGGGTTATCCAGCTTGGGAGGGTCGGATTTAGCGGCAGGCTGGGCGTCGGTTTTATCTGCCGGTGGCGCTGTAGCGAGGGTCTCCGGCGCCTTCTCTCCCGTCTGCGGAGACGCAGTGGCGGGCGCCGCAGAGCTGCCCGCAGACGGAGCGGGCACGGGTAACGGCGTGCTGTCGCTCACCACAGGTTTTAGTGGGGCGGGGGCGGGTTCCAACGGTGTGATTTTAGAGCTGAAGCCGGTATCCACTTTAGGCGGTATGGTGACAATGCTGCTGTCGTCTTCCTTCCCACCGCTCAACAATATGGGAATCAGGATTATCGCCAGAACGGCCAGCACCGTCGCACCTACCAGGCGCTGCTTCAGTTTATTTCCTTCCATATTTTGATCTCATGGTCTGCATTCTATCGCTTATTATAGTCCTGACGCAGCGCCTCGGCGACAGTATAAAACGAGCCAAAAACCACTACACGGTCATGTACGCCCGCCGTGAGCAATGCGGCTTGATAGGCCTGCTCCACCGTCTCATGACGGTATACCTCGGCTGCGGGGATGACGTCCCACACCTGTTGCGCCAGCCGCTCAGCCGAGCTGCCGCGCTCTACGGCGAGACTTGCCACGTACCAGGCATCTACCGCGTCGCGCATCTCCCACACCACGCCTGCGATGTCTTTATCCGCCAGCATGCTGAACACCGCAAGGGTGCGGCCCGCGCACGGCTGCGCGCGCAAGGTCCGGACGAGCGCGGCGGCGGCGTGGGGGTTGTGCGCTACGTCGAAGACGCGCGTGGCTGTGTCCGTGTCCGTTGAGACCTGGAAACGCCCCGGCAAGTTCACTGTGCTGAGCCCTTGCTTAATGTCGTGCTCTGACACAGACAACTGCGCTGCAAGCGTCTCCAAGGTCATCAGCACCGCTGCGGCATTTTGGAGTTGAAAGCCGCCTTGCAATCTCGGCATCGGCAGCGCCTCGATGCTGCGGCCCGGCCCCCACCACGACCAGCCTTGACCTTGAGTGTCATAACCAAAATCGCGCTCGAAACAATAGAGCGGCGCGGCAATCTCCTGGGCATAAGCAACCAGACTCTGCGGCGGATCGGATTCACCATAAATCGCCGGACGTCCCGGCCGAAAGATTCGAGCCTTCTCCGCCGCGATGCTCTCGCGGTCCGGCCCCAGCCACTCCATGTGATCCAATCCGACGGTAGTCACCAACGCGGCGTCGGCATCGAACAGGTTGACCACATCGAGTCGGCCGCCCATACCCACTTCCAGTACCGCCACATCGAGCTTCGTCCGGTGAAAAATATCAAAGGCGGCCAGCGTGCCGAATTCAAAATAACTCAGTGAGATCTCGCTGCGTGCCTCGTCTATTCGGGCAAAGGCGGCGCACAGTTCGTCATCGGCGGCCTCTAAGCCGTTCACGCGGATACGTTCGTTGTAACGCAGCAAATGCGGCGAGAAATAGGCGCCCACCCGGTAACCCGCCGCCAACAGTATGGCCTCCAGCATCGCCACACTGGACCCCTTGCCGTTGGTGCCGCCCACGGTGATGACGGTATACGCCGGAGGTTTCAGGCCCATGCGGCGCAGCACCTCGCCCGAACGCTCCAGGCCGGGGTCTATTTTTTTGGGGTGCAGGGTTTCTTGCCAGGCCAACCAGTCTGCGAATTTAGTAAAGCGCATGAAGACAGTAGCGAGCAGCTAGTAGCGAGTGGCTAGGTAACAGCAAATCATTCTACTGTCTCGCTACTAGCTACTCGTTACTCGCCACTGTTTTATGGGTCAACAGCGCGAGTAATTTGGCGATTTTGTCGCGCATCTCACGCCGGTCAACGATCATGTCCACCACCCCGTGTTCGAGTAAAAATTCGCTGCGCTGAAATCCCTCGGGGAGCGTCTGGCGCACGGTCTGTTCGATCACCCGGGGGCCGGCGAAACCAATCAGGGCCTTGGGCTCGGCGATGTTGATATCACCCAGCATGGCGAGGCTCGCCGACACACCGCCCATGGTGGGGTCGGTGAGCACCGAGATAAAGGGGATGCCGCGCCGGCTCATCTGCGCCAGCGCCGCGCTGGTCTTGGCCATCTGCATCAGCGAAAGCAGCCCTTCCTGCATGCGCGCACCGCCGCTGGCCGCGAAGCATACCAGTGGCACTTTCTCCTCCACGCAGACGTTTACGCCGCGCACAAAACGCTCGCCGACCACCGAGCCCATCGAGCCGCCCATGAAACGAAACTCGAAGGCGCAGGCGACCAAGGGCATCTTCTTGAGTTGTCCGCGCATCACCACCAGGGCATCCTTTTCCTCAGTGGCGCGCTGTGCCTGAAGGAGACGATCTTTGTAACGCTTGCTGTCGCGGAACTTGAGGGGGTCCAGCGGCGCCAGATCGGCGGCCAGCTCGGTGCGCGGTTCCGGATCGAGGAAACTGTCCAAGCGCGCGCGTGCGCCGATGCGCATGTGATGACCGCATTTCGGACACACGTCGAGGTTGCGCTCCAGCTCCGCGCGGTACAGCACCGCACTACAGCCCGCGCACTTGGTCCACAACCCCTCCGGCACGGCCTTCTTGATGCCGTTGCCCTGGGTGCGGATACTGGAGGGCAGCAATTTCTCGAACCAGCTCATGTGGCTGCGGCGCCCGATGTAGCTTTGTCCATCGCCTCACGCATCGCCTTCAATAACGCGTGCACTTCCGTCAATATCCGTTCAGGTTGCGCGGCAAGCGTTTCGATTTTCTGCACCAGTGCGCTGCCCACGATCACAGCGTCCGCCAGCCCGGCGATACGTGCGGCGGAGTCTGCGTCCTTGATGCCGAACCCCACTCCCAGCGGTAAATCGGTTATGGCGCGGATCTCCTTGAGCTTGCTCCCGACACCTTCGACATCCAGCGTGGCTGCGCCGGTCACGCCCTTGAGTGAGACGTAATACAAATACCCCTGAGCCAGCGCACTGGTTTTGGCGATGCGCTCCGCCGTGCTGGTGGGGGCGACCAGGAAGATGGGTGCGATGCCGTGCGTGCGCAAGGCCGCAAACAGTTCCTGCGCCTCTTCCGGGGGCATGTCCACAGTGAGCACGCCATCTGCGCCCGCCTCTTGCGCGGCGCGCGCGAAGTGTTCATAACCCATTGCCTCTATGGGGTTGAGATAACCCATGAGCACCACGGGTGTGACGCTGTCTTGATCGCGGAAGTTACGCACCATATCCAGCACACGGCGCAGGTTCACATGGAATTTCAGCGCGCGCTCACTGGCGCGCTGGATCACCGGGCCATCGGCCATCGGGTCGGAGAACGGCACGCCCAGCTCGATGATGTTCGCCCCGGCCTTGACCATGGCGTGCATCAGCGGCACGGTCAGTTCCGGATTTGGATCACCGGCAGTAACAAAAGGGATCAGTGCCTTGCGTCCTTGCTCGCGCAACCCGGCTAAGCATTGCGTGATGCGATTGATGTGGGTTGCGGTCGCGGATGCGTATTTGTTCTGAGCGCTGCTCATACCTTGATGCCCTCACGCGCTGCAACGGTATGGATGTCTTTGTCGCCACGGCCGGACAGGTTGACGATGATGATCTGATCTTTTTTCATCGTCGGCGCAAGCTTGGTCGCGTAGGCGAGCGCATGGGACGACTCCAGCGCGGGCATGATGCCTTCGATGCGGGTCAGATCATGGAATGCCTGCAGCGCTTCATCATCGGTGACGGCGACGTAGTTGGCGCG
>CAYUAZ010000122.1:0-6627 GCA_964442865.1 uncultured Gammaproteobacteria bacterium | reverse complement strand
CTAGCAGCGCCGTTTGCAACTGCTGTAATCCGGCCAGGATGGCGTCTATCTCGTCGCGCAGATAAAGTCTGAGATCGGTCGCCACCTGGTCGTTGCGGGAACGTCCGGTGTGGAGCTTCTTGCCCACTTCGCCGATGCGATCAATCAGGCGCGCCTCGATGTTCATGTGCACGTCTTCCAGCTCCGTCAGCCAGGCAAACTCACCGCGCCCGATATCGAGTTCGATGTCCCGGAGACCGTTTACGATGGCGTCACACTCCATTTGTTTCAGCACACCCACTTTGGCGAGCATGCGCGCGTGCGCGATGGAGCCTGCGATATCGTGCCTGTAGAGGCGCTGGTCGAAGCTCACCGAGGCGGTGAAGATCTCCACAAATTCGTCGGTGGGAGCGGTGAAACGCCCACCCCAGGGCTTTTTGCTGTCAGTCATACGCGCTTTAGAACCGTCATTTCAGGCCGATATATTGATCCGGGCAGATGAAGTTTTAACTTCATTTGCCCACCCCCCCTCTCCTGACCCTGCGGGCCACTCTCTCCCGCTTGCGGGAGAGGGTCTGGGGAGAGGGTTGCTGCTACTGGACAGTATAAACGATGGTAAATTCAGCCGCAGTTGCATTTTTTTACCGAGCCGTCACTATGTATAACGAAATGCGAGCCATGTTTTCCTTAAACGGTAATAACAAGACCGGCGCCGCCGTCAAAACGGTAGCGGACGAGCTGTTCCTGCCCAATTTCTGCGGCGTGCGGATGGTGCTGGCGCTGATGGTCATCGCGCAACTACTGGCCTTCGTGCTGGCGCTGGGACAGCTGGGCTCGGACAACCGCTGGCAGGACCTCAGCTTGATCTCGCTGTTCATCCAGTGGACCGCGCTCAGCAGTGGTGCTGTGCTGTGTTTCAGCCGTCCCAGGCTGCGCAAGCTGCCCAACATTCAGGCCGGACTACTCAGCTATTTTCTGTTGCTGGCAGTGACGGCGGTGATGAGCGAGGCCACTTATTGGATCATGCAGAGCACCGCAATGGACGCGCAGCTCTCGCGCGACTGGTATTACGATTTCCTGCTGCGTAATCTGGCCATCAGCGCCATCGTCAGCGCCGTGGCGCTGCGCTATTTTTATGTCCAGCACCAATGGAAGCGCAACATGGAGTCCGAGGCCCAGGCGCGCATACAGGCGCTCCAGTCACGCATCCGGCCGCATTTTCTATTCAATAGCCTCAACAGTATTGCCAGCCTCACCCGCAGTCATCCCGATCAGGCCGAATCGGCAGTCATGGATCTCGCCGACCTGTTTCGCGGCAGCCTGCGCGAAGCGCGTTTGCGCGTGCCGCTGTCCGAAGAGCTCGATCTCTGCCACAAGTATCTGCGCATCGAACAGCTGCGCCTCGGTGAGCGGCTGAGCGTGCGCTGGGAAATCGGCGAACTACCCCAGGATGCCTTGCTCCCCGCCCTTACCCTGCAACCTCTACTGGAGAATGCGATCTATCACGGCATCGAACCGCTGGCGTCCGGCGGTGAGATAGTGATCTCCGGGACCCTGCGACAGAGCATGATTCATGTCAGCATCAGCAACCCGTTAGGCTCTGAAACGAACCGGCCGACAGGCAACCGTATGGCCCTGGACAACGTGCGGCAACGTTTGCAGGCCTTCTATGGCGAGCGCGGCGAACTGACCGTAGAAAACGTCTCGCCACAGTTGCATATCGTACATCTCCGCTTTCCTTATTTGTACAATGAGCCATGAACGTCCTGATCGCCGATGACGAACCCCTGGCGCGCACCCGTCTGCGCGAGTTACTGGACGAGATCGGCGGCTATGACATCGTGGGAGAGGCCGCCACCGGCAAAGAGGCCCTGCAACAGGGGGTAGACATACAACCCGACCTCATCCTGATGGACATCCGCATGCCCACCATGGACGGACTGGAGGCTGCTATACATCTCTCGGCGCTGGAACAGCCGCCCGCGATCATCTTCACCACCGCTTTTGGCGATCACGCACTGGCGGCGTTTGAGGCGCATGCGGTGGATTATCTGCTGAAGCCCATCCGCAAGGAGCGGCTGGAGAACGCTCTGCGCAAACTCCAGCAACTTAACCGGGTGCAGCTCGCCGCCCTCAACCAGACCAAAGGCACAACGCAAGATTCGCGCGCGCGCACCCACATCAGTGTCTTGAGCAGAGGCGGCCTGCAGCTCATACCGGTGGCGAGCATTCTCTACTTCAAGGCCGACCAGAAATACGTGACGGTGCGCTTTGCCGCCGGAGAGGTGCTGATTGAAGAGTCGCTCAAGGATCTGGAAGATGAATTGGGCGAGCGCTTTTTCCGCATCCACCGCAATGCCCTGGTCGCGTCCGCTCACATCTCCGGCCTGGTCAAGGATCACGAAGGAAATTCTATGCTTACCCTGCAAAGGGCCGAAGACAAGCTTGAGATCAGCCGCCGCCACCTGCCGGAGGTGCGCAAGCGCTTGAGCGAGGGCTAGCGAGCTGTTGAAAAAATCCATGGCAGGGCTTTTTCAGCAGCCCGCTAGAGAGTAGCATAAGCATTCGAATTTACTCTCGCCCCGCACTATGCCCACTAATATTCTGCGTATCGCCACCCGTAAAAGTCCACTCGCCATCTGGCAGGCAGAACACGTCCGTGATCGTTTGATGGCGGCCCACCCCGCTCTGCGTATCGAACTGGTGCGCATGAGCACGCAGGGTGACAAGCTGCTCGATGCCCCGCTCGCCAAGATCGGCGGCAAGGGCTTGTTTGTAAAGGAATTAGAGCAGTGCCTGCTGGATGGCAGCGCCGATATCGCGGTGCATTCCATGAAGGACGTGCCGGTCGAGTTTCCCGAGGGTCTGCACTTGCCGGTCATCGGCAAACGCGAAGATCCGCGCGACGCCTTTGTCTCGCATCGTTATGCGCGGCTGGACGATTTGCCGCAAGGCGCGCAGGTGGGGACATCCAGCCTGCGGCGGCAGACCCAGTTGCATGCCCGCCGCCCCGACCTTAGCATTAGCTCATTGCGCGGCAACGTGAATACGCGCCTGAAGAAACTCGACAACGGCTACTACGACGCCATCATCCTTGCCGTGGCGGGGCTGGTGCGGTTGGGATTTGCGGATCGCATCACGCAATATCTGGAACCCGAGGTCAGCCTGCCTGCGATAGGCCAGGGAGCCATCGGCATCGAATGCCGCAGCGATGATGCGCGCGTGCAGGCGTTGATTAACATTCTGCATGACCCCGTCACCGATACCTGCGTGCGCGCCGAACGCGCCATGAATGCAGGCTTGCAGGGCGGCTGCCAGGTGCCCATCGCTGGCTACGCGGAAATACACAACGGTGTGCTGACACTGCGCGGCTTGGTGGGCAGGCCGGACGGCAGCGAGGTGGTGCGCGGCACGATCAGCGGCGGCGAAAAGGACGCGGGGAAACTGGGAAAGGCATTGGCCGAGGATTTACTGGGGCGTGGCGCGCGCGCCATCCTGCGTGACGTGTATGCCGATGAGCGCTTTGCCGAAAAAACCTGACCAGCGTCCCCTCGCCGGCGTCACGGTGGTGGTAACACGCCCCGCGCATCAGGCGCAGGGCTTGCGTGAACTGATCGAAAGCAGGGGCGGAACCGTCATCCTGTTTCCGGTGCTGGACATTCAAGACGTCGAAGACACCGGCCCGGTGCGCGCGCTCATCAAGCAGCTGGATGAATTCGATATGGCGATCTTTATCAGCGCCAATGCCGTACACAAGGCTATGCCCATGCTGCTGGCGCACGGGCCTTCACCCCCCCGGCTGCGGCTCGTCACCGTGGGCGAGGGCACCGCCAAGGCACTGCAAAAATACGGCAGGAACCCCGATCTCTGCCCGCGCGAACACTCTAACAGCGAGGCCCTGCTGGCCCTGCCTGAGATGCAACAGGTGCTTGGCAAGCACATCGTGATCTTCCGCGGCGAGGGTGGCCGCGAGTTGTTGGGCGAGACCCTGCGGCAACGCGGCGCCAGCGTGGCCTATGCGGAGGTGTACCGGCGGGCCAAGCCCGCGACCAATCCCGGCGACCTGCAAGATCACTTGCGGCGTGGTAAAGTGCATATCATCAGCGTGACGAGCAACGCGGGATTGGTTAATCTAGTGGAGTTGGCGGGGCCCGCTGTCCGGAACAGCCTGCTAGCCACCCCGTTGGTGGTGATGAGCGAACGCAATATTGAACATGCCCGCGGGCTGGGTTTTGCCGGACCGATAGCGAGGGCAAAACAGGCTGGCGATGCGGGGTTGGCCGAGGCGATCGAGGATTTGGTTAAAACGAGAACAACGGCATGAATGACACGCCCAGCGCCAACCTAGAGCAGGCCGCTCCTCCACCTCAAAAAACCAGGGGCAGAGGCATGCTCGCGTTATTCACCTTACTGGCCGTGGTGCTTGCCCTTGCGGCGGGCGCCGGGACTTATCTCACCTGGCGTGCATTCACCTCTGCCGAACAATTCAGCACCCAACATTTGGCAGCAGCCGAGCAGCAGATTACCACCCTGCGTGAAGACACCCAGCGCCTCAAACAAGATCTCTCCGAGCAGGTTACCGCGCGCCTGAAAGCCGTGCAGGACGAACAACGCGCCCAGCAAACATCGCTCGCCGCGCTGCATGCTCAACTGCGCCGCCAGGGCACGAGCCAGGCCGTGGCCGAGGCTGAATATCTGGTACGTATCGCCAATCACCGGCTGACCCTGGAGCGTGACTTGACGGGTGCGTTGCAAGCCCTCAACCTGGCCGATCAACGTCTGCAGGAAAGCAACGACCCGGCCGCCGCCGAGATTCGCGTGAAACTGAAGGAAGATCTCGACAACCTGCTGGCCGTCAAGCTGCCTGATCTTGGAAAACTGGCGCGGACACTCGCTGAAATGAGCGAGCAAGTCACCGATTTACCCTTGTCGGGCCGTCAGTCCACCGGCGCCACTCCAGAAAAATCCGAGCCGCATAGCTGGCGCGAGGCGTTGAGCAAGCTGTGGGATGACATTAACGGTCTCATCGTTATCCGCCACGGGATAAAAGGCTCCTCGCCGCTGCTGACGCCCAATGAAGAATTTATTTTGCGGCAACATCTGCGCCTGGAGTTCGCCACCGCCCGCTTTGCCCTGCTGCAAAACAATACCCGGATCTTCCGCGATGTTCTGCGTTCTCTGCGCGGTATACTCAGCACCCACTTCAACGTAGAAGCTGAAGCTGTCAAGTCCATGCTGACGCGCATTATGGAAATAGAGCAAACCGACCTGCAACCCTATCTTCCGCCCGTCTCGCTTTCCCTGCAGTTGCTGCAGGCACAAATCCGGCGAGACAGCGCGCCCGCCGGGAATGTGCCTCAACCTGACGACGCCAGCCAGCCCGAGGCGGCAGAGGTCATCACGCCATGAGAGTGCTCATCACCTCGATTGTGGTGTTCTTTCTCGCCACCGTGACGGCGTTGCTGATACAAAACGACCCAGGCTACGTGATACTGGGGCGCGGGCCGTGGCGCGCCGAAACCACCCTCACTTTTTTTATCATTTTGACGCTATTCGGATTTGCGGTACTGTACGTCATCAGCCGTTTTATCATCAAGGCCTTGACGCTGCCGCGCCGCATGCAGGCTTGGCGGCGTGAGCGGCTGGCGCATAAGGGACGGCTGGCGCTCACTCGCGGCCTGACCCTGCTCGAAGAAGGCAAATGGGAAACGGCTGAGAAAAGCCTGCTCAAATACATCGCTCACAGTGAGGCCCCCCTGCTAGGTTACCTTGCTGCGGCACGCGCGGCACAGCGGCAAGGTGCGCCTGAACGGCGCGATAATTATCTGCGCCTCGCCCTGGAAAGCGCCCCGGATGCAGACATCGCCGTGGGACTCACCCAGGCCGAACTGCAATTGAGTCACCATCAGATCGAGCAGGCGCTCGCCACCTTAAGACACCTGCGCCAGCTCTCTCCACAGCATAGCCACGTATTGAAACTGCTGATGCGGGTCTACCTCGAGGTGCAGGACTGGGCACAGTTGCTTGAATTGCTGCCGCTACTGCGCAAAGAAAAAGTGGTAACCGACGCCGAAGCGTACGAATTAGAAACCAAGGCCTATGTCGGACAGCTCCATGCCGCCGCGCGCGCGCAGGATTCGCAGGCCTTACACGAGGTGTGGGAGAACATCCCGCGTCGCCTGCAGACACAGGAGAATATTCTTTTGGCTTATATTCAGCAGTTCAGACTGTATGGAGAAGACAAGGAGAGTGAACCTCTGTTGCGCGAGGCACTGAAAAAACAGTGGAATGAACCGCTGGTACACCTCTACGGCCAGGTTGAGGCCTCGGACCCGACCAAGCAGCTTGCCCACGCGGAGGGATGGCTCAAGACCCATCCCAAGAACCCGGTGCTGTTGCTGACCCTGGGTCGCCTCAGCCTGCGTAACCGGCTATGGGGCAAGGCGCGCGGCTATCTCGAGTCCAGTGTCGGCGCGGGGGGGCGCCCGGAGGCCTACAAGGAGCTTGCCGGCCTGCTCGAACAGATGGACGAGAAAGACGCCGCGATGGAGTATTACCGCAAGGCTCTGCAACTCGTCGTGGAGCCCGCCACCCCACTCCCCACGCGATCCAACAGGAATAACGAAAAACTCGCCACAGTGGAAAATT
>CAYUAZ010000121.1:0-6630 GCA_964442865.1 uncultured Gammaproteobacteria bacterium | reverse complement strand
CTGATGTTGCAGCAGGAGCAACCGGAAGATTTCGTCATCGCCACCGGGGTGCAATACAGCGTGCGCGATTTTGTGGATACGGCGGCGAAGGAATTGGGTATGACCATCCGCTGGGAAGGGCAAGGGGTGGGTGAAGTGGGTTACTTATGCTCCCCCTCACCCCGGCCCTCTCCCGCGAAGGAAGAGGGGGAAAGAGCGATCGTCAAGGTTGATCCGCGTTACTTCCGCCCCACAGAAGTGGAAACCTTGCTAGGCGACCCGACGAAGGCGAAAGAAAAGCTGGGTTGGGCACCCAAGACCACTTTCCATGAATTGGTGGCCGAGATGGTGCGCGAAGACCTGAAGAGCGCTGAGCGTGATGAACTCGTCAAAAAGCATGGGTTTTCGGCGTATGACTACCACGAATAGCACCGTGAACAAGAAGGCGAAGATTTATGTCGCCGGTCATCGTGGCATGGTGGGTTCGGCAATTGTTCGCCGACTGGAGGCCGACGGGTACTCGAACATTGTGACCCGAATCCACGCGGAACTGGATCTGATAGACCCGTCCGTTGTGACCGCTTTTTTTCAGCATGAGATGCCCGACTACGTTTTTTTTGCAGCCGCCAAGGTCGGGGGCATTCAGGCAAACAATACCTATCGCGCCGAATTCATCTACCAGAATTTAATGATGGAGACCCATGTGATACACGCGGCCTGGAAGGCGGGTGTCCGGCGACTGTTGTTTTTGGGGTCGAGTTGCATTTATCCGCGCGATTGCCCGCAACCCATCAAGGAAGAGTATTTGCTCACCGGGCCGCTGGAGCAGACCAACGAGCCCTACGCCATAGCGAAGATTGCGGGAATCAAGCTCTGCGAAAGTTACAACCGGCAGTATGGCATGCAGTACGTTAGTGTGATGCCGACCAACCTGTATGGGCCAAATGATAACTACGATCTAAACAATAGCCATGTTTTGCCAGCGTTGATTCGTAAAGCGCATGAGGCCAAGGTGCGCGGTGACAAGAAACTCGTAGTTTGGGGTTCCGGCAGGCCTATGCGGGAGTTTATGCATGTGGACGATATGGCCGACGCTAGTGTGTTTATGATGGAGCAGGGGATTGCGGATGGTATTTTCAACGTCGGCGCCGGAACCGATGTCACGATTCGCGAATTGGCAGAGACAGTTATGCAAGTCGTCGGATTCGAAGGTGAGATTGAATTTGATAGCTCAAAGCCTGATGGCACGCCGCGCAAGCTGCTCGACGTCTCACGCCTGGCCGCACTGGGTTGGCGGGCACGGATTGGATTGGTCGACGGAATCAAGCACGCGTACTCGGATTTTCTGACCAAAGCATATTCAGCCTGATTGGCCTGCTTTCCGTCTGGTCAGTCGCCTCCGTCACCTCCAGCGGGATACTCGGTCTATCGGCCGCGACTGTTGCGGGAATCGTAGGCGGAGTCGCAGCAGGGTTTGCAGCAGGAGGTATCATGGGCGGGAATTTGCAGAGTGCCCTGTATGGGGCGGTATCGGGAGGAATATTTGGAGGCATTTCTGGCTACTTTAGTAGGGATGAAGGGTAAAGTTCAATGTATGACTGTCAGAGCTTCACAGTCGTGCGGCAATCGATATGATGGTCATACAATGAACTTGACCCCTCTCCTCTCTCCACTCATGCAGACAAAGCCCGGCTGTTCGCCAATCTGCATCTTTCTTACGGAGTGCTTGTGCCAACGGGGTGCTGTCGCACTCGATCAGTGAATAGACCAGAATGTTGGCGTCAATGACGATCACGGGGCGTGATTCTAGACTTTGTCCCTGCGTTTTGGTCTGCGGGTTTTAGCAAGGGCGCGCGCATCCCCCCGATCTCTCCTTTCCCGTATCATCTCAACAACGGCCTCAGCGCGAATTGGCTTGGCTGACTTAAGCGGTTCCGGCAGCAGATTGGCGGCATTTCTTGTCGGCGCCACCAACGCCTGCTCCAGCAACACCAGTGCTTGTCGCGTCATGGAGCGGTGATGGCGGGATGCTTCTTCTTTAAGCCTGCGGTGCAATTCCGGCGGAAAATCTTTAATCAGTAGTCCAGACATAGGGCCTCCTAACTAACAAAATGATATTAATGTGATAGCATTTCTATATCCATCCATCAATCCCGGCAGGCCTATATCTCCCGCCGGCCTGAGAAGGCATGCGACAGGGTGCCGCTGTCTACGTACTCCAGTTCGCCGCCCAGCGGCACGCCGTGGGCGATGCGGGTGACTTTGATGCCGCGCGGGCGGACCAGTTCGCTGATGTAGTGGGCGGTGGCTTCGCCTTCTACGGTGGGGTTGGTGGCGAGGATGAGTTCGCGCACCAGGGCGGGGTCTAGGCGCTCGGCGAGTTTATCGAGGCCGATCTGTTCGGGGCCGATGCCGTCCAGCGGGGAGAGGTGGCCCATCAGTACGAAATACAGGCCCTTATAGCCCGTGGCGCGTTCTACCGCGAGTACGTCGGCGGGGGTTTCCACCACGCATAATAGGGAGCGATCACGGCCGCTGTTGGCGCAGAGCCGGCAGATCTCGGTTTCGCTCAAGGTCCGGCCCAGGAGGCAGTGTCGGGTGTTCTCTACGGCCTGGGTTAGGGCCTAAGCACGCGGACGTGCGCCTACGCGGGTGGTTTTCAGAAGGTGGCAGGGCATGCGCTGGGCGGATTTTGGCCCCACGCCGGGCAGGCAGCGGAAGGCCTCGACCAACTGCTCAATAAGTGTGCTAGGGACGTGCAACAAGGCTAGAAGGGCATCTTGAAGCCGGGGGGGAGGCCCAGGCCGCCCGTCATGCCGGCGTATTTTTCCTTGGAGGTTTTCTCTACCGCGCGCACGGCGTCGTTGACGGCCGCTGCGATCAGGTCTTCCAGCATCTCCTTGTCTTCCTGCATCAGGCTGGGGTCTATCGTGACGCGCTTGACATCATGCGATCCGGTCATGACCACGGTGACCAGGCCCGCGCCGGACTGCCCGGTGACTTCCAGGCCGGCGAGTTCCTCTGTGGCCTTTTGCAGGTTGGCCTGCATCTGCTGGGCCTGTTTCATGATGTTGCCTAGACCGCCTTTCATGGGGTTTCCTCTGCAAGTCTTTACTGTGTTATGTATCTGCGCTACTGCCCACCCCCACCCCAGCCTTTTGCACTATGTTATCCATGCTACGTGCAAAAGCCCAGGGTGTATATCCATATACACCCGTTCGGCAGCTTCACTGCCTCACCCCCCATCGAGGGGGGGAATGTGCTAGAGGGTGAGGGCACTATATAATTTTACCTAGCTTAATTATAGCAAGCCTGTCCTGAGCATGTCGAAGGGCCTGATCTGAAAAGAGAGATCAGATTAATCCAGGGGTTGGATCGAGTCAGGATGGATGCGGGCGTTAAAGGTTTCAACCAGGGCCTGAATGTTGGCATCGCTCTGGATGGTCTGGACGGCGGCTTGCTGACGTTCGCCCTGTACTCGCGCCTGGGCCTGCGCCGGGGTGGCGTCAGTGGGCTCCCCCACGCTGAGGGCGAGCTTGATCGGCGCCTGGTAATAGGTTTGCAGGGCTTGCTGCAGGCGTTCCTCCAATTTCTTGGTGTGAAGGTTGGCTTGGGTGGTGTCGAGTACAAGGTGTACCGTGTCGGCAGCCCGCTCTTTTAGCGCGCAATTCACCGCGAGCTGCTGAAGCATGCCGGTGAGCTTGAGCCCACTGAGAACTTTGCCCCAGTCGTCTGAAATCTGCTCCCGCGCAGAAGGGGGCGCAGGTGGGCGAGGGGCGAGGGGTGAGGGGTGAGGCGTAGTAGTGGCCGGGGTCGCCTTTAGTCCGGTGGTCGGAGCAGCGGGAACAGCCCGGCTTGTTATTGGCGAGCTGCCTAGCGGCTCTGCCTGCGGACGAAAGGTCAACATGCGCAGCATCACCATTTCGAAACCGTTGCGGGCATCCGGCGCCAGCGGCAGGTCGCGCCGTCCTAGCAGTCCGATCTGGTAGAACAACTGCGCGTCCTCGGGGCTGAGCGCTTGCGCCAAACGCAAAAGCGTGTCACGGTCGCCCAGGCTGTCGTCCAGGGCCTCGGGGGCGATCTGGGCGAGGGCGATGCGGTGCAGGTGCGAGAGCAGATCGGCCAGCACACCGGCAAAGTCGGGGCTGTGTTCGGCCAGCAACTGTATCCGCTGTAGCAAGGCTGCGGCGTCGTGTTTTGCCAAGGCATCCAGCAGGGCGACGATGTGGGTCTGCTCTATAGTTCCCAGCATGGCGCGCACCTCGGCCTCGCGGAGCGTGCCGCCGCCGTAGGCGATGGCCTGGTCGAGCAGGCTTAAGGCGTCACGCACACTCCCGTCGGCGGCGCGGGCCACGGCTAGAACGGCTCCCGGTTCGCTCTCAACCTTTTCTTGGGTGAGGATATGCGCCAACTGTTTGCCGATCAGATCAACGGGAACGCGCTTTAGATTAAATTGCAGGCAGCGCGAGAGGATGGTCACCGGCAGTTTTTGCGGGTCGGTGGTGGCGAGTAAAAATTTGACGTGCGGCGGCGGTTCTTCCAGGGTCTTCAGCAGGGCGTTGAAGCTGTGGGTGGAGAGCATGTGCACTTCGTCTATGAGGTAGACCTTGTAGCGCCCGCGAGTGGGAGCGTACTGCACGTTCTCCAACAGATCGCGCGTGTCCTCGACTTTGGTGCGAGAGGCGGCGTCCACCTCGATCAAGTCTATAAAACGCCCTTCGTCTATCTCGCGGCAGGCGCTGCACACCCCGCAGGGCTTGGAGCTGACTCCCTGCTCGCAATTGAGGGACTTGGCCAGGATGCGCGCGATGGTGGTCTTGCCGACCCCCCGCGTGCCGGTAAACAGAAAGGCGTGGTGCAGCCGGTCGTTATCGAGGGCGTTGACCAGTGCACGCCGCACATGATCTTGACCGACCATCTCGTCGAAATTGCGCGGCCGCCACTTGCGGGCAAGGACTTGGTAGCTCATGGAAATACTATCTGGGGTTAGTCTAAAAGGCCAATGTATATGTTTGATTCCGGCCATCGTACAGAAAGAGGCAGTCTTTTAGGACATCCCTGCCAATCAGGGCATGAATGCCTTGATGAATCAAGTGTGACTCGATGACTGGCATTGCGTGAAAAGTATAGGTTAAAGCTGGATGCAGGATCGTAACGCTTACGTCGTATTGATTACATAAATGGGGTAACTCACCTGTTGAAGGGGTGTGAATTGGAATTTGTCCCGTCGGAGTAAGCTTCAATGAAGAAATGATTTGAGGGTCTACGCACGTGCAGCTTGCCCCAGTATCAATTAATCCGCGTATTGTTACGGCCTCTGGAACGGGCTCGGATAATTTCTTTAGTGCTTGTTGACGAGGAAGACTGACACCTATGCGTAAATCTAGTAATGCGCCATTTGCAGATATTTGAACTGTTAAGTAGGGCATGCAGAAAGTACATCGCGGGTAAAATACTGGACTTGCTCGGACGCCATGATTTGTTTTACCAGGAAGGGTTTGATCCCAAACTTCTCATACCCGATACTTATGGCGTCATCATACGTGTCGTAAATACCGGCAATTTGTCCTCCACCGATTAAAACATACTTCCCCTGATTAGGAAGTAACTGGGGAAGAGCTTTTATGTAAGTCTCAAGTTCTACTTCTAAAGGATTATTCATAGCTAGGTCCTCCTCAAACTTAACGACTAACAGCCACATTCAAGGATAGCATATAGGTATTGGCTCACCAAGGCAGCCGGTAGTGGTGAGAGAGATACATGTAGAACTTGCGGATCATTAGAGGAGTGTGCCAGTAATTTTATACAACCTATTGATTTATAATGATAAAGGCGGCGGCCTGTACCAGCCACACCCCGGCACACGAGTGAGGTTGCTGCCGCTGCTCCCTTCCGGGCCTGACGGGGTTCACAGCCGCTCGTTGCGAGGGGACCGGTACAAGCCACCATAAAACAGGGGGTTAGAGGCTAGGGGTCTAAGAGGACAACATCGTCTCACCTTAACTTAAGTCCCAAAAATATCCGCATGCGTGCCGGTACGAACAAGCCACACGGTTGCATCGTCAGCCTTGTAGATCAGCAGCCAATCGGGTTCCAAGTGTACATCGCGGCAGGCTTTCCAGTCGCCTTTTAGCGGGTGGTCCTGGTATTCCGCTGGCAGTCGCTTCGCCTCGATCAAAAGCACTACCAGGGCGCGCAACTTTCGCATATCCTTTCCGCGCCTCTCGGCCAGCTTTACATCGCGCTTGAACTGGCTGGAGCGGACAGGATTGCGCACCTCAGATACCTAAATCCTTGAATAATGCAGCGGCGGTATCGAACCGCTTTCCTTTCCCCTGTTCAAGTTCCTGCATCGCCGCAATAGTGGTCGCATTCGGCGTTTCATGGCGTGCGATGAAGCCGCGCATCAACTGCCGCAGTATCTGTGCGGCCGGGGTGTGCGTGGCCGCAGCAACCGCCATGAACTGGTCGCGTAACTCCGGCTCCAGCTTAATAGATATCTGTACTTCCTTGGTCATGGGGCTTTACTCCTCATGGTTGAGCAAGGGAAAGTTTACAGAACATTCAAGGAATAGTCAATGGATATACTTTCAAACTGGCGGAGAGGGCGGGATTCGAACCCGCGATACGGGGTTACCGTATACACACTTT
>CAYUAZ010000120.1:0-6824 GCA_964442865.1 uncultured Gammaproteobacteria bacterium | reverse complement strand
TTGTTCCCGTGACTACCGGATATGAAAATCGCCTCCACCGAACAGCCCGATTAAGCCGATAATAATCAGATAGATTGCGACGATGTAGTTCAGTAGACGAGGGACAGCCAGGATGAGAATACCGGCGATCAGCGAAACCAGCGGGGCGAGGCTTAGAGTCATGTTCATGTTTATCTCCTTGGTTATGATTGAACTGGGGTTGGTGTCATGATTATTACTTCGACAATATGTTCCTGGTGGTCGTCAACAAGGGAAATCATCTTATCATGTTGCTCAACGCCATCCAGGGTCACACTCATCTCACCATTCCCTGACCATGTTTGCAAGATGGCGATATGATAAACCGTCTCCCGGTACCGGTAGTGCATCTTAAACGTCTTCCAATCCGCAGGGAGGCACGGAGCGAAATGCAGTTTGTCCACTTCCAGTCTCAAGCCCAGGAGTGATTCCACGATCAGCCGGTACATCCAGCCGGCTGAGCCCGTGTACCAGCTCCATCCACCGCGGCCGGTGTGCGGCGAGAGCGCATAGACGTCGGCCGCGACGACGTACGGCTCCACTTTATATATCGCCACCTCTTCCGGAGATCGTGCATGGTTCACCGGGTTGATCATTGCCAACAGTTCCCATGCGCGCCGGCTGTCGCCCAATGCAGCAAACGCCATCGCCGCCCAGATTGCCCCATGGGTATATTGCCCGCCATTCTCTCTCACACCGGGGACATATCCCCTTATATATCCGGGATCCAAAGACGATTTGTCGAACGGTGGATCCAGAAGCTGAATCAGCGCGTGGTCGCGGCGCACCAGGCGCTCATCCACCGCTTTCATGGCCATCCGCGAACGTTGGGCATCGCCCGCGCCTGATAACACCGACCAGCTCTGCGCAATCGAATCAATTTGGCATTCCGGATTGCTCGCCGAGCCTAGCGGGGCCCCGTCGTCGAAGTACGCGCGGCGGTACCACTCGCCATCCCAGCCATTTTGTTCGATATTCCGGGAGAGCCGAGCCCGCTCCGCTTCGCAACGTTCGGCAAACGATGGGTCACCATGCATGCGTGCAAGGCCAGTGAACTGTGTGAGCACTTCACAAAGGAAAAAGCCCAACCAGACGCTTTCGCCTTTGCCGTGTTTGCCCACCATGTTCATGCCGTCGTTCCAGTCGCCGGAGCCGATAAGTGGCAGGCCATGCTCGCCAAATTTGAGTCCTCGCAGGATGGCTCGCACACAATGTTGATACAGGCTGGCCGCTTCGATAGACCGGCCGGGCAGATCGTAATACGAGTCATCCTCCGCGTTGACGGGGCGGCCTTCAAGGAAGTGGATGGATTCATCCAGCACCCCGGTGTCCCCGGTACTCAGAACGTAGCGGCAGGTCGCCAACGGCAGCCAGAGGTAATCATCCGAACAATGCGTACGCACGCCTCGGCCTAACGGCGGATGCCACCAATGCTGAACATCGCCTTCCACGAACTGACGGCTTGCGCACAGGAGCAGGTGCTCGCGCACGCGCTGCGGCTCGGCGTGGATAAGCGCCATCATATCCTGCAACTGGTCGCGGAAACCGAAGGCGCCCCCCGATTGGTAGTATCCGCTGCGCGCCCAAAGACGGCACACGATCGTTTGGTACAAGAGCCAGCCGTTGGTCAGTACGTTCAGAGATTCATCGGGTGTTTCAACCTGCACTGTGCCGAGCGTGTGGTTCCAGTAGTGCCATACCTTTTCCAGCGCGCCGCGCGCGGCAGCGGATCCCCGCAAGCGACGCACCAGGTTGCCGGCGTCATCGGCATCCCGCCCTACGCCGAGCCGGAAGATGATCTCACGCTCTTGCCCGGCGGCCAGCTCGAAGGGAACCTGAATCGCGGCGCAGGGATCCAGGGCCGCCCCCACCTTGCCGGAAAGGCGCGAACGGGCCATCACGGCCGGATTCTTCAGCGTGCCGTTGCGTCCGATGAATTCAGTGCGGTCGCCGCTTAAGGTCCGGGCCGCATCGTCCACATCGAAGAACGCAACCCGATCGGCGAACTCCATGTTGTACGGGTTGCGCGCGTAGAGCGCACCGCTGTTAGGGTCAACTTCGGTAATCACGTGCATGGCCGATTTCGGCCGCAGATCTCCCAGCACCCATTCCACGTAGCCCGTGGCGGAGAGTCGGCGCGGTCGGCCAGACTCGTTATGCACCTTGAGTACCGAGAACTTGATCGCTGCATCCAGGGCCACGTAAACCCATAGTTCCGAGCGGATGCCGTCCTCGCTGTGCTCGAAGACGCTGTAGCCGAATCCGTGCCGGGTGATGTAAGAACCCTCCCCGCGGCAGGGCAGCGGCGTGGGGGACCAGAAGTGGCCGCTCTCTTCGTCGCGGAGGTAAAAGGCCTCTCCGCTCGAATCGCTCACGGGGTCGTTGTGCCAGGGAGTGAGACGGAACTCGTGGGCATTCTCGCTCCAGGTGTAGGCGAGGCCGTTCTCCGAGATGACGGTTCCAAAGTGCGGATTCGCCAGCACGTTCACCCACGGCGCCGGCGTGACCAGACCGGACGCGGTCGTAATCACGTATTCGCGCCCGTCAGGAGTGAACCCCCCGAGCCCGTTGAAGAGGATCAAGTCGCGGCGAGACAATATAGCCGCCGGCGACTCCGCGCGGTGGCTTCGGGTCGGCTTGAAGCGCGGAACCCTCACTTCAGGAGGGCCGCGACGTTTGATCTGTTCCGTCAACGCTCCCCGGCCGTCGGTGATGATGGCGCGCGCAACTGATTGCAAAAGGATGCGGTCTTCGTTCGATATTTGGTCCGCGGGTCGCACAAAGATTCCACCCGGCCGATCCACCACATGTGCTTCGATGCCCGCGGCAATCAGCCCCATGATTTGTTCCTGGAGTAGTTGCCGGTAACCGGCGCGATCCTCATTCCAGATCACCAGGTCCACAGCCAGTCCCTTCAGGCGCCAGTACGCATGGGCCTGTACCAGTTGGCGTACTAGATCAATATTGTCCGGGTCTCCAATCTGCAACAACACGATCGGCAAATCTCCGGAAATGGCGTAGCCCCATAGGCCGGATTGTCCGCGGCGGTTCTTGATGAGCACGCCTGCGTCGGCACGCAGCGAGGAATTGGCGTAGATGACAGAGCTGGCAAGGCGTCCATAGAGTTGCGCGTCGGCCTCGGTGGCGTTGAGCTGCCGCAGCACCACCTGGCTATGTGTCCATGCCAGTTCGAAGACACGATCCGCGAGCCGCCGATCCTGGTATTTCTCGATCAAGGTTAAGGCGGCGTCGCGGGTTTCGCCGACGCCGGAGACCATATCAATGGCTGCCGTCTGTTCCGGATCTAGCGTTATTCGATAGCGGGTTGCGACAATCGGATCCAACACCGAACCCTGGCTACCCGAGAGAGATGCAGTGTCGCGCAGCGCTTGAGGATCGGCGAGGGTGTTTCCACGACCGACAAACTGCATGCGGTCCGTTTCATAGGAAATTTCTCCAATGTCCGCCCCGTGCATGACCATCAAGTGAAACATCCATGGCGTCTGCTCATCAAGGGAACGGGGCCGGCGCGTGCAGAGGATCGCCCGCTGCGCGCGAAGGATCTCGGTCTGAATAAACAGATTGCTGAACGCCGGGTGCAGTGCGTCCGCGGCCGGCGATGCGAGCACCACTTCCGCGTAACTCGTGACGTCTATCGTCCGGCGTGTCCGAGAGCGGTTGGTGATGCGGACCCGGCGCAGTTCGATGTCATCTTCCGGCGAAACAACGATCTCGGTATAGGTATCGAAATCGCCATCGTCAACGGAATCCCGGCGGCGAAACTCCGCACGTCCCTCTGAAAAAATCGCTTCGTAATGCTTCGGCTGTATCAAAGTGGGTTGGTAGGCGGTAGACCAGAATGAACCACTCGCCACGTCGCGGATATAACAGAACGTGCCCCAGTTGTCGCAGGTACTGTCTTCGCGCCAGCGTGTGACGGCGAGGTCTTTCCAGCGGCTGTAGCCGCCGCCCGCGTTGGTGACCATCACGTGATATCTGCCGTTCGACAACAACTGCACCTGCGGTATCGGCGTGTCGGGGCTGTTGAAAACCCGAATCGGCGTCTCCGGAGCGCCGGAAGCCGGCCGGATGTCGGAGAGCTGGGCGCTGTGCGGAAATAGTGCCGTGGCCCTGGGAATCCGCTCTTGGAGCAACAGCAGGGTCGCCTGGAACAACGGGTCCGACTCGAATCGTTTCTGCATCGGACGATCCAGCAGCAGATAGGCCAGAGACAGCAGGCTCATCCCCTGATGATGCGCCATGTAGGACCGTACCAGCGCTCTCGATTCCCCGCGTCGTTGGCGTGACGGGGTGTAATCAATGGCTTCATAAAAGCCGAATTTTCCTTCCAGCCCTTCCGCGGCGAGTCGCTGCAAATTCAGAAACGCCGCCTCGGGCGCCACCATCAACGCCAGCGCCGAGGCGTACGGCGCAATGACCAAGTCATCGGCGAGTCCGCGTTTAAGCCCCAGGCCGGGCACACCAAATGCGCGGTACTGGTAGTTGAGATGAACGTCAACCATGTTGTAGCCGGATTCCGACATGCCCCACGGGATGCCGCGCTGCCTCCCATACTCGATCTGTCGCTCCACCGCCGCCTTGCAGGTCTGGTCGAGCAACGTGTTTTCATAGGTTGGCATCACCAGGAGCGGCATCAGGTACTCGAACATAGAACCGCTCCATGACAAAAGAATGGGTTCGCCGCCGGCGGTCGTGAGCAGCCGCCCCAGGGCAAACCAGCTCTCCTGCGGCACTTGTCCCTGCGCAATCGCGACGAATTTGATCAATCTCGCTTCCGAAGCCAGCAGATCGTAGTAACTCGAGTCCCGCCGCAGCTCGTCCACGTTGTATCCGATTGCCAGCAGACGCGACGCCTTGTCGTACAGGAAGTCGTACTCCATGTGCGCGAGCTCGCCTGCTTGCCGTGCCAGGCGCTCGACCGCCGCCATCCGCTCCTGGGCGCGGCGGCTGGCTTGCGTGATCAACCGTAGAAACTCATCCAGCCACTCGCGCTCCGCGGGCCTCGCAGCGATGCCGAGCTGCTGCTCGATTGCCGGTAGCAACGCCCCCTCGAATCTTGCCAGTTCGCGCAGAGTTGTGATCTCGCTGATACCGGGGTAGTCGCTGAGCCCACTCGGCGCGGCGGGCAGCAATAGCCACGGGGCGAGAAACGTCAACTCATCGAGAGCGGCGCGGCATTGCCGGGCCAGCGTCCGTGCCCACCAATTCGCATCAGTCTCCGAAGCCTTCTCTGAAATTACTGCGCTGGAATGATTCAGGCCCGGGTGATGCACAGAGCCCGGGGCCGCGTAGCGGTAGACTTCTGCGTACACTTCGGTTTCTGTACGACGTCCGCCTTCTTCTGCTGCTCGTTCACTACCCTTTTGAGAGATCTTCTCAGAGGCTCCTTCAATGCTACCGGCGAATTCCTCCGCGTGCGCCGCCAGCCTTTCGAGGTGCAGCCACGCCGTCGCGAGCGTGGTTGGCCGGGAATCGCTTGCAGACTCGAGATCCATCTGAAATTGAGCGAGCGGGGCCGGCGTGGCGCCTCCCGCTGCCTCCACCAGAATCCCCAGCGTATCCAGGAGCCCGTCAAACAATCGCGCCCCCAGTATCGGGTCATCGGGAAGTGCGAGCAACCCCGGCCGCAAGGTCAGCAGATGGCCCGCGAGGTTCCCGCTGTCCACAGTCGAAACATAGAAAGGGTGCAAGGGTTCCAGTGATAAGGTGTCGTACCAGTTGTAAAAGTGGCCGCGGTGGCGTTCCAAGGCCTGCATCGTGCGTAGCGCATTCGCCGTGCGCTCGATGAGTGTTCCGGCCGAAATGTACCCGAAGTCGTAGGCGGACAGATTCGCGAGCAGCGCAAGCCCCATGTTGGTCGGTGACGTGCGATGCGCAACCGCGGCGCCACGATACTCCTGATAGTTATCCGGTGGCAGCCAATGATCTTCCGGGCCGACGAAGGTCTCGAAGAACGCCCAGGTCTTGCGCGACAGCTTGCGGAGAAAGAAGATCTGGTCAGCCGTCAGTCTCGCTTCACGGCGGACGAGCGGCCGGCTGATCCACCATGCGATGGCGGGCGAGACCAACCATAAGATCAGTATAGGTCCCGCCACGGTCAGCGCGGCCGGTCTCGACAGCACCAGAACTATCGCCGCGGCAATGGCGATAACCGGGGCGGTCCACATCAAGCGGAAATAAGCGACGAAGCCCGTGCGGCTGTTACGATCCGATTCGCTCGATGGATTCCATTCGAGAAGTCGCTTGTGCGTGACCAGCATCCGCCCGGCCGTGCGCACAATCGCATCCAGACTGAAAATCGCCTCATAGGGGAGACACGCCAGGGTAAAGGCCGCCTGCGCGAGGCGTTGGGTGGCAGTGTCTAGTACGGCGGCCAGGTGTTGACTTAACAGTACCTCGCTCGGCTTGTGAAATATTTCCAGAATAGAGGCCATCAAGGGCGGAATCAGGATAATGCCGATCACCGCCAAGGTCCAAAACCAGAGCGGCGACAAAACCGTCCAGCCCAGCAGCAACAGCAGCGTCAATGCCATAGGCGCGAGACTGCGCCGCAGGTTGTCGAAGATTTTCCATTGTGACAACCACGAGAGCGTGTTCTTCTGACGGCGGCGCCCAGGTCCGGGAATGCGCGGCAGCAGCCACCCCACAAGCTGCCAGTCCCCGCGAATCCAGCGGTGCCGGCGGCTCACATCCGCGCTGTAGCGAGAGGGATAGTCCTCGTACAACTGTATATCGCTCAACAGCCCCGCCCGTGCATAACACCCTTCCAGCAGATCGTGGCTGAG
>CAYUAZ010000119.1:0-6866 GCA_964442865.1 uncultured Gammaproteobacteria bacterium | reverse complement strand
ATATATGTAAATACTTAAATCAAAAATGCTCTAACGATATGGCGAAGGCGAAAAAGTTTTACCAAGGGTTGTTCAATTGGAAACTGGAAGACATGCCCGGCATGGATTACACGATGATTAACGTAGGCGAAGGCGCCGGTGGCGGCATGATGAAAAATCCCGTACCTAATTTGCCCTCGCATTGGATGGCGTATGTGCTTGTAGACGACATCCATGCCGCGACAAAAAAAGCAAAGTCATTGGGTGCAACTATCCACAAGGATGTCATGGAAGTGGCCGATTACGGTTGGTTCAGCATTATCGGAGATCCCACCGGCGCAGCACTGGGGCTGTGGCAGGCTAAGCCAAAGAAGTAATCCGATTGATACGGGAGTTTGCTCCGCAGGAGGGTAAATGAATACGGGCGCGCGGATAGTGATTGCAGGATTGGTTGGCGGGTTTGTCGGAAACGGCATACTGGGCGCGATCTTTACCAGCTCACCAGTGCATGCCCTGCTGTACGATCCAGTGCTGCAAAGCGCGTTGTTTATAGAGCTCACCCCGCAGCGTAATATCCCGCTGTCCGTGGCCGGCTTGGTGGTGTTGAGCATCATCCACGCCTGGCTGTTCTGGGTATTGCAACCCTCGATTCCTGGCAGTACCTGGGTGAAAAAAGGACTGTTTTGGGGCGGTGTCATCTGGGCCATGTATTGGCTGTTTCAGGAGTGGTTCATCTATCACACCTTGTTGGGCGAACCTTGGCTGTTAAATTTTTTGGAGTTGGCTATTCTGCTGGTAGGCTCTCTTGCCGAGGGACTGGTCATTGCCTATATGCTGGCGGGACACAAAACTGTCCTGGTCAAGAAACACCAGACCGAGCCCGGATAGCACTGATTGCCAGGAGTCGTTGGGCACGTAATTCTTGCGCAATGGCCTCGCCCATGAGGCCGGCGGCGACCAAAGGCTGGGCGTTCACGCTATTGTAGGCGCGCAAGGCGGCACGAAAAATTCCGGCTTGCGGGTAAGGGTCGTCTTCAAAACCCGGACGACCACGGATGTCGGCCTGACAGGCGAGTAAAAACTGTTCGAAGCGTTCCGGGCGGCGCGCGGCGTCGAGTGCTTCCAATTTTTCCAGCAGCGTAGCGGGGCGTAATTCATCGGCGCGGTGACAGTCGCCGTGATGTCGGGCGACGAGCACGGCGAGGTCGCGGTGCTCGTTGGGCGCGCGGAAGCGCGTGCACAATGCTTTCACCAGTTCCACGCTGCGCTGTTCGTGGCCGATGTGGCGCGGCCATTCTTCTTTAGGCGTGGCGCCTTTGCCGAGATCGTGCAATAAAGCGGCGAAGCGCACTTGAGTATCGTTCGATAAACGCGCGGCCTGGTCGAGCACCAGCATGACATGTATACCGGTGTCTATCTCCGGGTGGTATTGTGCGGGTTGCGGCACACCGTAGAGACGCTCGATTTCCGGGAACAGTTTCGCCAGCGCGCCGCAGTCACGCAGCACTTCAAAAAAACGCGAAGGCTTGATCTCGCCCAGGGCGCGTTCCAACTCTGTCCACACACGCTCAGGCACCAAGGCATCTACCTCGCCATTGGCGACCATAGTGCGCATTAGCTCCAGGGTTGCATCGGCGATGTTAAAATCGGTGAAGCGGGCGGCAAAGCGCGCCACGCGCAGGATGCGCACCGGGTCTTCCGCGAAGGCGGGCGAAACGTGGCGCAGGGTTTTATTTTTCAAATCCGCTACGCCGTGGAAGGGATCAATGAGCGCGCCGTCCTCGCGCATAGCGATGGCGTTGATGGTGAGGTCACGGCGTTTGAGGTCGTCTTCCAGCGTGACATCCGGCGCGGCGTGCACGCTGAACCCTTTGTAGCCCGGCGCGGTTTTGCGTTCGGTGCGCGCCAGGGCGTACTCTTCGTGGGTTTCGGGGTGCAGAAATACCGGGAAATCCGCGCCGACCAACTTGAAGCCGCGCGCTTCCATTTCTTGCGGCGTCGCGCCCACCACCACCCAGTCATGATCGGTCACCGGCAGACCGAGCAGGGTGTCGCGTACCGCGCCGCCAACCTGATAAATTTCCATCAGCGGCGGCCTGCGCTGCGCCGGTATTCGGAATAGCGCGCCTTGCTGCTGTGTTCGGCGAGATAGGCAGGCACTACCGCTTCAAGAGGTGTGGCAGTGATGGGAAACGGCAGGCTGGCATGACCGCCGCACACGCTGTCTTTTTGTAGCGAGAGGTAATTGTCCATGGAAAAGGGTTTGCCGGGCAGACGTTCAAAGACGCGCGCCTGCAGCCGTGAGAGGCCATCGCTGAGTTCGATGATGCGCCGCCGCACGCCGATGACATGGGTGGTGTATTCGACCAACTGCCGCAGTGTGTAGTTGCGCGGCCCGCACAATTCGTAGCGCCTGCCGTAGGTGGCAGGCTCGCTGAGCGAACGGCAGAATGCCTGCGCGACGTCCTCCACATAAATAGGCGCAAAGCGCGAGCGGGGGCAGGCGAGCGGGAAAACCAGCGGTAGCGTCTTTAGTAATTTCGCAAAGCGGTTGAAGAAGCTGTCTTCGGGGCCGAAGATCACCGATGGCCGGAAGCTGGTGACCAGCAGATGCTGCGCGCTGTGTACCAAATCTTCGCCCTGGCCTTTGCTGCGCAGATAATGGCTGGGCCCGTTTTGAGCATCGGCATTGAGTGCGCTCATGTGCAGCAGCCTCTTGATGCCGGCCGTGGCGCAGGCTTCCGACACTTTGCGGGGCAGCTCTACATGGGCGCGGGTAAAGCCGCTGCCGTCTCGACCCTTCTCGTTAAGAATACCCACAAGATTGATGACCGCGTCGCAGCCCTTGAAGGTCTCTACCAAAGCGGCTGGGTCGTAGATGTTACTCTCCAGTAATTCCAGCCCGGGCAGCACCAGCAGATCTCTGTGCCGTTCATGGTGGCGAGTGGGCACGCGCACCTGGTAGCTTTGTCCTATCAGCATGTGGGCGATGTGCCGCCCGACAAACCCGCTACCCCCCAGGATACAAATTTTACGCAGCCGCATGGTCAAGTCTCTTGTTTGTATATTTATGGAGTCTCTGATTTGTTCAGAGCGTCCTTATTCAGTACCAATGTCCTGCATCCGCTTTTTCAAAGGGATGATCTCACGGCCCAGGCGCTGGGAGAAAATGGTCGCATAGGTCACCACCTGTTGAATGTAATTGCGTGTTTCCGTGAACGGCACATTCTCCACCCAGATATCGGCGGGCATGCTGCTGTCCGGCAGCCACTGCTTGACGCGGTGCGGGCCGGCGTTATAAGAGGCGGTAGCGCGCACCATATCGCCATTGTTGCTGTCCAGCACCTGGCGCAGGTAGGCGCTGCCCAACTGGATATTTTTATCTGCGTCGAGAAGCTCGTTGGTGCTGCGTAGCGGAGCATTTAACAGTTGCGCGGTGTGTTTGCCGGTCTGGGGCATGAGCTGCATCAAGCCCAGCGCCCCGGCGCTGGAGCGGGCATCCACCGTGAACGCGCTTTCCTGGCGCATGACACCGTAGATCCAGGCGGGGTCAAGGTCCTGCGTTTCGGCGTTCGCCAGCACCTGGTCGCGGAACAATACCGGAAAGCGTACCTCCAGATCATCGAAGTAATTCGCCTTGGCGCTGGCGATGAAGGCGCGATCATGCCAGCCCCAGCGATGCGCGACAACAGCCGCCAGTTGCCGTTGACGCAGATCGGCCGCTGCGACAAAGTAATCCCACTCGCGGCGCGATTCGTTAATCATGCCAAGCTCATAGAGTTCGCGGGCGCGCAGCATGCCGGGCCGCGACATAAAGTCGCGTAATTCGGCTCCGGTCACGGGTGTTGGCGTGTGGGTGATTTCATAAGGCCGGTTTATCCTGTCGGCAGACAGGAAGCCGTAATAGCTGCGCTGCGTAGCCAGTTCGGAATAAATTTGTTCCGCAGAGGTTTTGGGAACGCTTGATGCTTGGGACGTGTCGTTTAGCGCGACCGGCGCAGCACCTTGCTCGATCGCCCGGGCGCGCCAGTAGCGCCACTGCTCCTTGTCACGCTCTGCGCCGGGCAGGGCCTCGATCCAATTCAGTGCGGTATTCCAATCCTGTTTTGCGAGCGCTGCCTTGATTCGCCATTGCCGTACAGTGTCATCGAGTTGCGCGGGTTGCAGTGCGGCGAGCCATTCCAGCGCCTCGGGCTGACGTTGCAAGGCGGCCCTGAGCGCGATTTCACGCTGCGCCGCCGCCTGTTCCGCTGCGCTGAATGGGTAAATATCCTTGAGCCGTTGCCACTGGCCGGCGGCGGCTTGTGCATCATCGCGCGCCAGCCGCTTCATCCCATAGACTACGATCTCCCGTGCCTTGGGGTCATCGCCGGCCAAATCGGGATGACCGAGCATCTGCTCGGGATCTTTGTGCATCCGCTGCCAGCGTGTAACCCAGATACGATCCTGCTTATCGAGATCCTTCGCCAGACTCTGCGCCAGATCGAGCTGGCGGTTGTCCATCGCGAGACCGATGCGTTGCCAGGCCAGCTCGGAGGTCAAGCGGCCACTGCGACGCAGAATCTTGAACAGCGGGTCGCACTGAGCCGGTAGGGATTTGCCCGTCAACCACTGTGTTTGTACTTCATCCAGCCACTCTGCGGGCGGAGTCTCCGAACCTGAGGTGCGCAAGCGCGCCTCCAAGGCATAGCACTGCAACACCGTATTTCCCGGTGGATGATTCGGGTACTCCAGCAGATAAGCATCCCAGCGGCCTTCGCCCGCCAGCTCAGTGAGCCAAGCCTCGCGCAGCCGGACACCTATGGGCGAATCACCGTAACGCGAAAGAAAATCCTGAATCTCAGCGTCAGGCGTTTTGTCGAGACGGGTGCGCAGATAGCCGTAGCGCAAGTAACCGAGCAGCGGGTAATCCTGCAATTGTTCGAGCAGTTGCTGGAAAACAAACTGTTTGCCATCCTCCAGCGCCTGCTTGGCCTCCCAAAATGCCAGCCGTTCGGCGTAGTAGTCTGCCGCGCCAGAATCGGGCGGTTCCGCACTGCTCGCAGGCGGGGCGAACAGACTTAGAAAAACCGCACAACAGCTATAATAAAAAAGCTTCATCACCGTATAATAACCCCATCTTCATTCGCTCAAGGCACAACCGCCTGACAAGGTTCATTATATGACATTCATGAGCATCAATCCCGCCAGTGGCGAGAGCTTGCCATCGGTCGAGCCGTGGGGCGAGACACGATTGGAGCAAGCGCTGAACAAAACGGCGCAGATCGCTCCCGTATGGGTCGGCCTCGGCCCGGAGGAGCGCGCCGGACTGCTAGGCAGACTGGCGCCCCTGCTGCGGGGTGAGCATGAGCAGCTAGCCCGGCTCATTACCCAGGAGATGGGAAAACTGCTGCGTGAGTCACGCGCTGAGATAGAAAAGTGCGCCTGGGGTTGTGAACACTATGCCGAGCATGGCGTAGCGGCCTTGGCCGATGAGCACGTACAGACCGACGCCTCCCTAAGCTATGTGACTCTTCAGCCCCTGGGTACGGTATTGGCGATCATGCCGTGGAACTTCCCCTTCTGGCAGGTGCTCCGCTGTGCGCTGCCCGCCTTGCTGGCGGGCAATACCGTGCTCCTCAAACACGCCTCCTCGGTATTTAACTGCGCGCTGGCGATAGAGGCTCTGTTTATCAAGGCCGGATTCCCGGAGGGCGTGTTTCAGAACTTGATAATTACCAGCGACCGAGTTGAAAGCGTCATCGCCGATCCTCGGGTGCACGCAGTGAGCATCACCGGCAGCGTTGCCGCCGGCCGTCAGGTCGCCGGTTTGGCCGGGATACACCTAAAAAGACTGGTGCTGGAATTGGGCGGCTCCGACCCCTTCATCGTGCTGGACGACGCCGATCTCGAATTCACCGTGCAGCAAGCGGTCACTGCGCGTTTCCAAAACGCCGGACAAAGCTGCATCGCCGCCAAGCGCTTCATCGTCACACCTGCTGTTGCCGAGCCATTCATCGAACGTTTCCAACACGCCGTTGAGCAACTGATACCCGGCGACCCCATGCTGGAGACTACTACGCTCGCGCCGCTCGCCCGCATCAGCCAACGCGATGCGCTACACCAGCAAGTGACCGACAGCATTGCTTACGGCGCAGTGCCTGTGGCCGGCTGTGTGCGGTTGCCCGGTCCGGGCGCCTATTATGCACCCTCCATACTCGATCATGTGGGCCATCAAACGCGCGCCTACCACGAAGAACTGTTCGGTCCGGTGGCGTGCGTCATTCGCGCCAGCGATGAAGACGACGCCGTGCGCATTGCCAACGACACACGCTTTGGTCTAGGCGGCAGCGTGTGGACCCGCGACACCGTGCGCGGAGAACATTTAGCGCGCAGGCTGCAATGCGGGCTTGCGTTTGTGAATGGGGTTGTGAAAAGCGATCCGCGTTTACCGTTCGGTGGCATAAAAGACTCAGGCTACGGGCGTGAACTGTCACTCTATGGGCTGCGGGAATTTGTGAACATCAAAACCGTGTGGATCAAATAACGGGCGCCCCAGCTTGGAACCTTTCCTGCTCTATCCGCTGGTCGGCGCCTTTGTGGGCGTCATCGCGGGTCTGTTCGGGGTGGGCGGCGGACTGATTGTAGTCCCGTTTCTGGTGTTCATCTTTCGCGGCCAGGGCATGGCGCCGGAAATAATCATGCACCTCGCCATCGGCACTTCGCTCGCCACTATCATGGTCACCTCCCTCTCATCGGTGCGCGCCCATCACCGGCATGGCGCTGTGCTATGGCCCGTGTTCCGTAAACTGACCCCCGGCATCATCGCCGGGACCCTGCTCGGCGCCGCCATCGTGGACCAACTCCCCAACAACGCCCTGCGTATCATCTTCGGTGTATTCGAACTG
>CAYUAZ010000118.1:0-6917 GCA_964442865.1 uncultured Gammaproteobacteria bacterium | reverse complement strand
TTGGTCCACTTTTTTCGGGTTGGGGGACAGTGAGGCGTTTTTCGCAGGCCGGCGTTGGGGCAAAACCAAGCTCGCGCCGCAGATCAGTCCGGGCAAGACTTGGGAAGGTGTTTACGGCGCCTTGATCGCAGTGGCGATCTACGCACTGGCGGTGCAGCCGTGGCTGGCGCCGCAGATCCACCCCGGGTTGTTCGCGCTGCTGTGCCTGCTGACCTTGCTGGTTTCCATCATCGGGGATTTATTCAAAAGTATGTTCAAACGTCACGCGGGAGTTAAGGATAGCGGCCATCTGCTGCCCGGACATGGCGGCATCCTCGACCGCATAGACAGTCTCACCGCTGCTGCGCCGGTCTTTCTGCTGGGGCTGATACTGCTGCGTACATGATAGGCGTAACCATTCTCGGTTCCACCGGCTCCATTGGCGTGAACACGCTGGACGTGCTGGCGCGCCATCCCGATCGCTATCGGGTGGTGGCGTTGGGTGCGCATAACGATGTAGATCGTTTGTACGAGCAGTGTCTCGCCACGCGCCCCGAGTATGCGGTGCTGGCCGATGAGCCTGCGGCGGAACGACTCACCCAGCGGCTGCGTGCGGTGCAGGCCGAGACCAGGGTACTGTCCGGTGTGGCGGGCCTCGAAACCATCGCCGCGCTGCCCCAGACCGCTTACGTGATGGCGGCCATCGTCGGCGCGGCCGGGCTGTTGCCCACGCTCGCGGCGCTGCGCGCGGGCAAGCGCGTGCTGCTCGCCAACAAAGAGGCGCTGGTGATGACGGGGCAGTTGTTTATGGATCAGGTGCGCGCCAGCCGGGCCGAATTGATCCCCATAGACAGTGAACACAACGCCATCTTTCAATGTCTCCCGGCCCACGCCAAACAAAATCTCGAACAAGCCGGGGTGCGGCGCATTTTACTGACCGCGTCGGGCGGACCGTTTCGCACCCTGCCGCTCAGCGAGTTGGAGAATGTCACACCTGACCAGGCTTGCGCCCACCCCAACTGGGTGATGGGCCGCAAGATCTCGGTGGATTCCGCCACCATGATGAACAAGGGCCTGGAGGTGATCGAGGCCAGTTGGTTGTTTAACGCCACACCTGCGCAAATCGAAGTGGTGATGCACCCGCAGAGCGTGGTGCACTCGATGGTCGAATACCTGGACGGTTCGGTGTTGGCGCAGATGGGCAGCCCCGACATGCGTACCCCCATAGCCCACGCCCTGGCCTGGCCGGATCATATCGCGTCGGGCGCCCCGTCCCTGAATCTCATGCAGGTGGGCCGCCTGGACTTTGAGGCGGTGGACCTGGCGCGCTTTCCCTGCTTGCGCCTGGCCATGGAGGCGCTGCGCTGCGGCGGCACGGCGACCGCCATACTCAATGCCGCCAACGAGATCGCGGTGCAGGCCTTTCTGGGGCGGCAGCTACCGTTCACCGGCATCGCCCGGGTCATCGAGACCGTCCTGGCGGACATCACGCCGCGTGCGGCGGATTCTGTGTCGACGATTCTGGAAGACGACGCCGCCGCGCGCGCCGCCGCTACTCACCATATCACGCGGCCCGGCTATCCGTCTGCGCGGCAAGGGGGCAGGGCATGAGCGCGGTGTTGATGTCACTGGCCGCCTTCGTGGTCACCCTGGGGATCTTAATCACCATCCACGAGTTCGGGCATTACTGGGTGGCGCGCCGTCTGGGTGTCAAGGTGCTGCGCTTCTCGATCGGCTTCGGACGACCTTTGTGGCGTCGCGTCGCCGGGCCCGATCAAACCGAATACGTGATCGCGGCGATACCGCTCGGCGGTTACGTCAAGATGCTCGATGAACGCGAGGGCGAGGTCAAGCCCGAGGAACTGTCGCGCGCCTTTAACCGCAAGAGTCTCGGACGCCGCGCCGCCATCGTAGCCGCCGGCCCGGTGTTCAATTTTCTGTTCGCTATCTTCGCCTATTGGATCATGTTTGTGGTGGGCGTCGAGGGCGTGAAGCCGGTCGTCGGCGAGGTCCAGCCCGCCTCCATTGCCGCGCGGGCGGGCTTGCAGAGTAACGACGAGATCGTGACCGTCAGCGGCAAGGCGACCCCCACCTGGGAGGCGGTGCTGTTTATATTGCTGGACAAGGTCTATGACAGAGGGGAGATCGTGATCGAGGTCCGCGATCAGGACGCCCGCCAGAAACTGTACACCCTCGACCTCAGGGGCACTGCCAAGGGGCTGGATCGCGGCAATCTACTCGAAAATCTGGGTATCAGGCCGGTTCGGCCGGTGCTCCCCGCAGTGATTGGCGAGGTGGAGAAGGGAGGTGCGGCGGCGGCGGCCGGGCTTGCCGTGGGGGATAAAATCCTCACCGCCGATGGCGTGGCTATCCGGGTGTGGGATGATTGGGTGGATGTGGTCCGCAAACGTCCCAATCAAATCATCAAGATGCAGATCGAGCGTGCCGGTGCGCCACTTGTTTTAGAGGTGAAGCCTGTGGCCGTGCAGACCCAAACCGGCACGATAGGGCGGGTTGGCGCTGCGCCCGAACCGCCGACTGAAATCCCGGCGGCGCTACGCGCCGTGGTGCGCTACAATCCCGCCGAGGCCCTGCTGCAGGCGGGCGCCAAGACCTGGGAGATGAGCGCACTCACCCTGCGCGTGCTGGGTAAAATGCTGGTCGGTCAGGCCGCGCTGGAAAACCTGAGCGGACCCCTCAGCATCGCCCAATATGCGGGTTACTCCGCGCAAGACGGCCTGGCGTGGTTTCTGCGCTTCCTGGCCATCGTCAGCGTCAGCCTGGGGGTGCTCAATTTGTTGCCCGTACCGGTATTGGATGGCGGCCATCTGATGTATTATCTTATAGAGGCCGTCACCGGTCGGCCCGTGCCCGCCATGATAGAACAATTGGGACAACGCATCGGTATCGCCCTGCTGCTGGGGCTTACGGTGCTGGCGTTTTATAATGATTTGACGCGGTTGTTTGGGTAACCACACTCCCGTATTCAGAACAATCAGGTATCCGAATGAAAAATTTGCTGCGATTACTAATCCCCATCCTGCTGCTGGCTACCCGGGCATGGGCGATAGAGCCCTTTGAGGTAAAGGACATCCGTCTCGAGGGTCTGCAACGCATTTCAGCGGGGACGGTGTTTAATTATTTACCTATCAAGGTCGGCGAGACCCTGGACGATGCCCGTTCTGCGGAGGCGATCCGCGCCTTGTTCAAGACCGGATTTTTCAAGGATGTGCGCCTGGAGCGGGAAGCTGACGTGCTGGTCATCTATGTCACCGAGCGGCCGGCCGTCGCCAGCGTCAAGATCTCCGGCAACAAGGATCTCGAAACGGATACGCTGTTAAAGGCCCTCAAGGAGCAAGGGCTAGCCGAGGGGCAGGTGTTCGACCGCTCGCTGCTCGACAAGGTGGAGCAGGAGTTGAATCGCCAGTATTTCAGCCGTGGTAAATACGGCGTCAAGATCAGCCCGACGGTGACGCCGCTGGAACGCAACCGGGTGGCGGTCACCATAGACATCTCCGAGGGCCGGGCGGCCAGAATCCGTGAGATCAACATCGTCGGCAACAAGGCCTTCGACAAGGAAGATCTGCTCGATACCTTCCTGTTGGGCGGCCCCACCTGGATCTCGTTTTACACCGACAGCGACCAGTATTCCAAACAAAAGCTGACGGCCGACCTGGAGTCGCTGCGTTCCTTTTATCTGGACCGCGGCTATCTGAATTTCAATATTGATTCCACCCAAGTTTCCATCACGCCGGACAAGAAAGACATCTACGTCACTGTCAACATTACCGAGGGCGAGAAGTACACGGTCAAAGAGGTGAAGCTGGCCGGAGATTTGGTTGTCCCCCAAGATGAACTGGCTAAACTCATTAATGTTGAGGCTGGTTCGATCTTTTCCCGCAAGACGGCCACCGAAAGCAGCGCAAAGATCGGCGAACGGCTGGGCCAGGACGGCTATGCTTTTGCCAACGTGAACACGATTCCTGAAATAGATCAGGAAAACAAACAGGTCTCACTGACTTTTTTCGTGGATCCGGGCAAGCGCGTCTATGTGCGGCGCATCAACATGGCCGGCAATACCAAGACCCGCGACGAGGTGCTGCGCCGCGAAATGCGGCAACTGGAGGGCGCCTGGGCGTCCACCGAGAACATCAAGCGTTCGAAGGTGCGTCTGGAAAAGCTCAGTTATTTCGATGAGGTCAGCGTTGAAACCCCTGCGGTGCCCGGCACGCCGGACCAGATTGACGTCAATTTCAAAGTCGTGGAAAAGCCCTCGGGTAATTTTCTGGCGGGTGTCGGCTTTTCACAGACCCAGGGGATTATTTTCAACACCAGCGTCAACCAGGAAAATTTTCTCGGCAGCGGCAGTCACGTCAATATCGCGTTCAATAACAGCAATATCAATAGGGTTTACAGCTTTGCCTATACCAACCCCTATTACACGGTAGACGGCATAAGCCGCGGTTTTAGCCTGTACTCACGCAGCACCGACGCCGGTAACGCCAACGTGGCGAATTATCTTTCCGATGCAAAGGGCGGATTGGTCAATTTCGGTATCCCCATCAATGAATTCGATACGGTCAGGGTGGGTCTGGGTTATGAAAAAACCGACATCAAAACCACCGAGAACACGCCCACTGAATACATTGCATTTTTGGATGCAAACGGACGCGGATTTGATACAATCAAGCTGACCTCCAGCTGGTCGCATGATACCCGTAATCGCGCTATCCTCGCCGACGAGGGTGCATATCAAAATCTGGCGCTGGACGCCGCATTACCGGGCGGAGGGTTAGAGTATTACAAGGTAAGCTACCGGCAACTGAGGCTGCTCCCGCTGGCAAAAGACTGGGTGTTGTCCCTGAACGGCGAGGTAGGTTATGGAGGCAGCTATGGCGGCACCACGGAGTTGCCCTTCTTTGAAAACTTTCTGGCCGGAGGTAGCCGCTCGATAAGGGGGTTTAAGGATAATACCCTCGGGCCCAAGGCCTCGACGGGAAGGCCCTTGGGAGGCAATCTGCGTCTGGTAGGGAATATAGAGATGCTGTTTCCTTTGCCGTTTATGAAAGACACCAAGGCGGCCCGGCTCAGCACCTTTGTGGATATAGGTAACGTGTACGGTTCCAGTGAGGACTTTGACGCTGGCCTGTTGCGTTATTCGGCGGGTGTGGCGGTGCTATGGATTTCCCCCCTGGGCCCACTGAGCTTCAGCGTTGCACAACCGCTCAACAAAAAAGACAACGATAATGTGCAGAATTTTCAATTTACCATCGGTACCATATTTTAGATTTAGGAGAATAGGCTTGAGAAAGATTTTTTACACGCTGTGTACGGCTCTGCTTTGGATGTCATCGGTTGCCTCCGCACAGGAATTGAAGCTCGGATTTGTGAACGTCGCCAAGATAGCGGAAGAGGCGCCCCAGGCCGAGGCGGCGCGCAGCAAGCTGGAAAAGGAATTCGCCCCGCGCGACAAAAGTCTGGTGGAGTCGCAAAAGGGATTGAAGGCCCAGGAGGATAAGCTCGCCAAGGACGGGCCGGTACTCAGCGAAGCGGAGCGCGTCAAGGCGGAGCGCGAGATTGTCTCGCAGCGGCGTGATTTGAAGCGTGCCCAGGATGAATTCCGCGAGGATTTCAACATCCGTCGTAACGAAGAATTCGCAAAATTGCAGAAGCTGGTGTCGGAGTCCATTGTGTCGCTGGCCAAGAAAGAAGGTTACGATCTGATCGTGGGCGATGGCACCATTTACGCCAGTGACAGGGTGGATATTACCGACAAGGTGCTGGAGGCGCTTAAAGGCGCCAAGGGCGCAGAGCCCGCTGCACCGAAGAAAGAATAAGGCTAAAAGGGATGTGCGCCGGGGTAGTGTGGACACTCGGTCAACTTGCACAACGGGTCGGTGGACAGGTCAGGGGCGATGCGGACGCGCCAATCTTCCGGGTAGCACCCCTGCAAACCGCGCAATCCGGTGACATCGGGTTCCTCGCGCAACCCCGTTATCGCAAACAACTGGCAGCCACCCGGGCCACGGCCGTCATACTCTCGGCTAACGATCTGGAGATCTGTCCGGTCGCGGCGCTGGTGGTGGACAACCCCTCCGTTGCCTATGCGCGCATCGCCGCGCTGCTGAACCCCGTTCCCCGCCAACAGGGCACACACCCGTCCGCAGTGGTCAGCCCCGCCAGCCGCATACACTCCAGCGCCTGGATCGGGCCGCTATGTGTGATTGAAGAAGGCGTCGAGATCGGCGCGCGCGCAAGTATCGGGCCGGGCTGTATGATCGGGCATAATTCCAGTATTGACGAAGACAGCATGCTGCTCGCGCAGGTCACTCTGAGCCCAGATAGCCAGATCGGGCGGCGCGTGCTGATCCATCCGGGTGTGGTGATAGGCAGCGACGGCTTCGGGCTCGCCAACGACAACGGCGTGTGGGTGAAGATCCCCCAACTGGGCCGGGTGCGGATCGGTGATGACGTGGAGATCGGTGCCAACACCACTATAGACCGGGGCGCGCTGGACGACACCGTGATAGAGGAAGGCGTAAAACTCGATCACCAAATCCAGGTGGCACACAACGTGCGCATCGGCGCCCATACCGCGATTGCCGCCTGCGTGGGTATCGCCGGCAGTACCACCATCGGCAAGCGCTGCACCATCGCCGGCGGAGTGGGGATCAACGGACACATCGAGATCGCCGATGATGTGCACATCACCGGCATGACCATGGTGACCAAGTCCATTTTGCAGCCGGGCGTGTATTCTTCCGGCATTCCTGTGGAACCCAATGCCGTCTGGAAAAAGAACGTGGTGCGCTTCCGGCAGTTGGAAGACATCGTGCGCCGGGTCAGGGCCCTGGAGCAGGGCGGCGATGAAACTGCCTCTGAAACATAAGGGCACCTCTAATTATTAGAGATGCCCGTGCGGCACAGGGATGTGCCGC
>CAYUAZ010000117.1:0-6934 GCA_964442865.1 uncultured Gammaproteobacteria bacterium | reverse complement strand
CATCACGGTCTCGGTGATGGAGACAACCGCAAACCCGGTCGTCGCAACGGTGGCGGTGGGCGCAAACCCGTTTGGGGTGGCGGACAACGCCGCCGGCACCCGGGTTTATGTGACGAACGTCAACTCTAACACCTCTCGGTGATAGACACCGCCAGCAACACCGTCACCGCCACCCTGGCGGTGGGATCTTCTCCCGCCGCCTTTGGACTGTTCATCGGCCCTGGCGCCGCAACGGGCGCCATCGGCCCTATCCCCACACTGTCCGAGTGGGCGCTGCTTGCGCAGGCGGGCATGCTAGGGCTATGGGGAATGATGCGGCTGCGGCGAAAAGAGTTGTGACGTACATGGATGTACTAATGTCGCGGGAGGCAGGAAGCCGGGAGCGGCTAGGGTCGAATTCATTCGGCCGGCAGTGCGAATGAATTCGCACCTACCAGCTGTAGTATCGTAGCCTTGATGAAACACACCGCCTCAGCACCGCCTCAAAGAGCGCCTCAGAGCGCCTCAGGGTCAAGCGCCTCAGGGTCCAGAAGCGCCTCAGCGCCTCACCTCAGGGTCACTCACCTCAGCACCTCAGGGTCATAGAGCACCTCAGAGAGCACCTCAGCACCTCAGGGTCAGGTCTATTTTCTTAGCAGCACCTCAGGGTCAGGTCTATTTTCTTAGCAAAGACCTCAGCGTGAGTAGCTCCGGGTTTCGTTCCGTAACCCAGCCGGCCTACAGCTTTAAAAACTCCGGAAGGGCGAACGCGGATTTATGAAGCGCGGCATTGTAATAGCGCGTTATAAAGGTTTTGTCGAGACCAGCCTGTTCACGGAAGCTTGCGGCCGATGCATCTTTCCCCGCCAGCGTGGCGCTCCACCAGCCCGAGGGGTAGGTGCATTGCGGGAAGTGCAGTGTGCGTACATCGGCAAAACCCGCCGCGCGCAGTGCCCGGTGCATAGCGGTAATCAATTCGGCATGAAACAGCGGCGATTCGCTTTGGCCCACAATGACGCCTCCGGGTTTCAAGGCCCTCCAGCCATCGCGGTAAAAGGCTTCGGAAAATAATCCTGCGGCGGGGCCGATGGGGTCGGTGCCGTCCACGATGATGACGTCAAAACTCTCCGGCTGAGCCTCTTTCAGCCACTTAATGCCGTCGCCAAAGTGAAAGCGGGCGCGCGGGTCATTATTCGAGGCGCATAATTCGGGAAAGAATTGCTCGGCCACCCGGGTGACGCGCTCGTCCAGCTCAACCTGGGTGACACGCTCTACCGGGTGCTTCAACACCTCGTTCAGGGTGCCGCAGTCGCCGCCGCCGATGATGAGCACGTCCCTAGGGTCAGCATGCGTGAACAGGGCAGGGTGGGACATCATCTCGTGGTAGATGAAGTTGTCGCGGCCGGTCACCATCACCAGCCCGTCCAGGGTCATGAGCCGGCCGAAGGTTTCGGTCTCGTAGATCTCGATGCGTTGATAGGCTGACTGTTCATCGTGCAGCTTGGACTTGATTTTGAGTGAAATCGCCGAGCCTTGCCCTTCCCATTGCTCGGTGAACCAGGTGTTGTCTAACGTCATCTTTATTCCCATTTGGTGAACTCGCCAGGAACGGCGATAATAGCAGAATAGCTTTTTTAGAGTGTTACAGGATACCAGGCGCCATGAGTGATTGGACGATAGAGCAGGCCCGCGAGGCATACAACCTTAAACATTGGGGCGGCGGTTATTTCGATATCAACGAACAGGGGCGTCTCATCGCGCGTCCCGGCCGCGCGGCGCAAGGGGATATTGATCTCTACAAGCTCAGCGAGGAGATCACTGCGGCGGGGCTGAAGCTGCCGGTGCTGGTGCGCTTTTCGGATATTCTGCACCAGCGCGTGGACACGCTGTGTGAGGCCTTTGCGCACGCCATGCAGGACGAGGCCTACCAGGGCGGTTACACCGCCGTGTATCCCATCAAGGTCAATCAGCAGCGCCACGTGGTTGAGGAGATCCTCAAGCACGGCGGGCCGCGTGTCGGGCTGGAGGCCGGCAGCAAGCCCGAGTTACTGGCCGTGCTGGCTTTATCCAGTCAAAACGGCGGGGTAGTGATATGTAACGGCTATAAAGACCGTGAATATCTGCGCCTGGCCCTGATCGGTAGAAAGCTTGGCCACCGCGTATACATCGTGATCGAGCGCCTAGCGGAACTGGATCTGGTCATTGAAGAGGCGCGCGCGCTGGGCGTGTCGCCGTTGCTCGGCGTGCGGGTCCGGCTTGCTTCCATCGGCGCGGGTAAGTGGCAGAACACCGGCGGCGAGAAGTCCAAATTCGGTTTGTCTGCGGCGCAGGTGCTGCGCGTAGTGCAGCGGCTCCGCGAGGAAAACTTGCTTGACGCCCTGCAACTGCTGCACTTCCACATGGGCTCGCAAATCGCCAATGTCCGCGACATACAACTCGGCATGCACGAGTGCGCGCGCTACTACGCCGAACTGCACGCCCAGGGGGTGAACCTGCAATGCGTGGACGTGGGCGGCGGCTTGGGAATAGATTACGACGGCACCCGCTCGCGCAGCTTCTGCTCCATGAACTACAGTGTGCAGGAGTACGCCAACAATGTGGTGCATGCGCTGCATGAGATCTGCGTGGTGCGTAACCTGCCCCATCCGCACATCATCACCGAGGCGGGACGCGCGATGACCGCGCATCACGCCATGCTCATTACCAACATCATAGACGTGGAGAGCGCGCCGGGTGAGTATCCGGTGCAGGCGGCACGCGAGGAAGAGCCGCCCATTATCCGCGATTTGTGGGAGGGTCTGCGTAGTCTGTCGAGCCGCTCCGCAGTGGAGGCCTATCACGACGCCATGCACGGTCTCACCGAGGCCAATGAGATGTTCACCCACGGCGTGCTGAGCCTGGAGCAGCGCGCCCGCGCCGAACAGATCTACTCGGCGATCTGCTGGAAGGTGCGGGAACTTTTGCAGAACGGCCCGCGCGCGGGGCGTGAGGCGCTGGATGAATTGAACGAGAAACTCGCCGACAAATACTTCTGCAATTTCTCCCTGTTTCAATCCATGCCCGACGCCTGGGCGATAGATCAAATCTTTCCGGTGATGCCCTTGCACCGTCTGAATGAGCGCCCCACGCGCCGCGTCACGCTGCAAGACATGACCTGCGATTCAGACGGGCGCATTGATCTCTACGTGGATGGCGAAGGTGTAGAAACCAGTCTACTGCTGCACCCGCTGCGCGAAGGCGAGCCTTATCTGCTGGGTTTTTTCTTGCTCGGCGCCTACCAGGAAATCCTCGGCGACATGCACAACCTGTTCGGCGACACCGATTCGGTGCACGTCGAACTGCGCCCTGACGGCGGCTATGAGTTGGTGCAGCCACTGCGCGGCGACACTGTGGACACCGTGCTGCGCTATGTGAATTTCAACGCGGAGGAGCTGCTGAAGACCTTCCAGGCCAAGATTGAAGCGGCGGGTCTGAGCAGCAAGCAGCGTGAGACGTATCTCGCCGAACTCAGCGACGGGCTTAAGGGTTACACTTACCTCGAAGATTGAGGCCGTGTTCCACATGCCGCGCAAATTCGAGATCATCGAGCAGCAGTTGTGTTATCAGGGTTTCTTCCGCCTGGAGCGTTACCGGTTGCGTCACGAGTTATTTTCCGGCGCCACCAGCAACATACTGACCCGCGAATTGCTTGAACGGGGTCACGCCGCTGCCGTCCTACCCTACGACCCCGAGCGCGATACGGTGGTGCTCATTGAGCAATTCCGGATCGGCGCCCTGCGCGACACCTACGGCCCGTGGCTGCTGGAGATCGTGGCGGGAGTCGTAGAGGAAGATGAAAGTGCGGAGAGCCTGGTACGGCGCGAGGCAGTGGAAGAAGCAGGCTGCATTATTCAGGAGCTGTTACCGATCTGCGAGTTTCTGGTCAGCCCAGGCGGCGCCAGTGAGCGGATCAATCTGTTTTGCGGACGCGTGGACAGCTCTGCGGTAAACGGTGTGCATGGCTTGGCGGAGGAGGGAGAAGACATCCTCGTAAATGTGCTGCCCTTTGAGGAAGCGCTGCGGCTAATGGCCGATGGCCGCATCCGTTCCGCTACGCCCATTATCGCGCTGCAATGGCTGGCCTTACATCGCAGCGAACTCCGCGCCCGCTGGCGCGGATCAGATTTCTAGGCGTGCCGCGAGATCACGGATGTGCGCGGCGGTGCGGATCGCCAGCGCCTCGATGGTCAAAGAGGGTGCCTCGCCGCCTCCCGTGCTGGGGAACACGCTGGCGTCTACGATGAACAGGTTGCGCCAGCGATGGCTGCGGCAATGGCTGTCCACGACGGAATGTTGCGGGTCGCTTCCCATCCGGCAGGTGCCGAACACGTGCGTGGAGGAGAAGAAATCATAGCTCCCGTATTCCTCGAATAGCTGCTCTACCCCGGCGGCGTCCAGCATCTCTCGGCACGTCTTTGCCATGAACTCCACTCTGCGCAGCGCCATCTCATCGAGGTGACTGTGGATGCGGGCTACGGGCATGCCGAACTCGCCCTTTTCATCAGGATCGAGATCAATAAAGGACTTATCGTTGGGCAGGCATTCCGCTACCGCTCCCATGACGAGCGCCCGGCCGTAACTTGCGCGCATCTCGGCCTTGTGCTGCCGGCCCCAGCCCTTGACCACACGGGTCGCGTAACTGATCGGTCCTATCAAGTCGGCAGACGCCGTGCTCGGGGCATAGCGGCTGCCGCCCACGATGCCGGCTACGGCGTCGGGGGCGTTAAAGTCCCAGCAGATGATATCCGACGGCAGGCCGCGCATGCTGCCCAGCGGTTCCGGATGCAGCCCGGCGCTGTCCCAAGCCAGGGTCTCCATAAAATTGCGGCCTACCAAACCGCTTTCGTTGGCGAGTCCGTGCGGCGCGTGCCGATTATTTGAAGCCAGAAGCAGCCGCGGCGTCTCCACCGCGCCACATGCGACGATGACTACCTGCCCAGAGACCAAATGCTGTGCGCCGGTACGGTCCACATAGTGCACACTCGTTACTCTATCTTTATCTCCGGCTTCGATATGCAGTACCTGGCACAGACTCTGGATGGTGCACAGTCCGGAGGCGCGCGCCTTGCGGATGAAGGTGACATCCACGCTGCCTTTATCGCTGCGCGGGCAGCCGCGGCTGCAATTTGCACAATAGTTGCAGGCCGGGCGACCGTCATACGCAGCGGAGAGTGTGGCGAGCGGATTCACCTCCCAGCGCATACCCAGTTTATGCCCTCCTTCAACAATCTTGCTGCTCGTGTAGCTCAAACGGTGGGACGGGAGAGGATATGCTTCGCTGCGCGTGCGCACGGTGTTCTCAGCCGGCCCGGCGACGCCGACGATGCGCTCCGCCTCACAGTAAAAAGGTTCCAGTTCCTGGTAATCGAGCGGCCAATCCGCGCCTACGCCAAACCGGCTGTACATCTTCATTGCTTGCGGATGGAGGCGATGCGCCTCGCCGGTAAAGTGCAGGGTGCTGCCGCCTACCCCGCGTACGTGATGGTAGGCATTGCCCTTGCGGGTCTCGCTGGGATTCATGGCCCCGGTGATGTGATTCCAGGAACGTAGATGCTGCCAACGGGGGTCTAATTTTTGTAGCGGTGCAAAGCTGTAACGTACCTGACTGCGGGGCCGGGTGGGGAAAAGGGTTTGTTCCCAATTGTTCTGGTCCAGCAAATAATCCTTGGTGAAGTTATAGTCGGGTCCCGCTTCGAGTACCAGCACTCGCATCCCATAGCGGGTGAGCGCCCAGGCGCTGGCCCCCCCTCCAGCACCGGAACCCACGATGACGGCGTCATACTGAGGCCTTTGCATCAGGAAGCAGCCCGTGGCGGCAGATAGAAATCCAAGTGGCCTTTGGGTTGGGGCGGGCCGGCATAAGACAGGTCGGCCCAGCTCGCCGGTTGAGCATAGTAATGAAAAAAAGCGTCTTGGCGCAGGCGCTCGAAAAAGACGCGCTGCGGCGTGCCTGCTCTTTCGGCCGCTGCCAGGGCGACGACCTGCTCCCGCTGCGATTCGGAAAGGGAAGAGAAATTCTCAACACCATAGTGATCGTTGGCCTGTGCATCCAACCAGGCGCAGCCTGTTTTTATCAGGCGCCGGAGACGATGGTCCAGGGTGGCTGCGGCGACGATGTGTTTGTCTACGCCCAACGCTGTCGCGTTGGGCGTTTGATCGGCGGGAATGAGCGTGTCGAGGTAATAGGTCAGGGTGCGCAGCTCATCTTGGCCGAGTGCCGCTGGCCAGAGGGTGCGCTGAACAAGATAACCGGACCACGTCAGCAGCGTCGTGCCGAGGGCCAGCTTAAGAAATTGCCGGCGCGGGAGGTGTAGGGGGCCGTCACGGGTGAAGAGCCGCCCCCGCAGACTAACGAAATACCCGCCTAGCTGCCTCAACTTGCTTAAATAGGCAGAAGGCATCCCAGAAGGCTTCGGAGATTATTTGCGTTTGAACAGCGCAATTAACCCTACTATGCCCACGAGTGCGGTCAGACCGACTAAACCCCACTCATCCAGCGCGGGCGCTTGCACCGGGGGGTGGCGGGGGGGCGCCGGCAAGGGCTTCCACGCCGGACATAAGCAGCGCGATGAGGCCAGATAAAGTAAGGTAATTTTTTAATTTCATCGTCCTACTCTTTAATATATATAGTTTTTTCGAGATATAGTTTTTTCGAGAAATGCGATCCTAACTTTTGTATTTGAAGCTAAAACCGGCTGTTTGTCAATGGCCATTGACGCCTGTCTTGTTGGGAGATGGCGCGCCCGGAGAGATTCGAACTCCCGACCGCCTGGTTCGTAGCCAGGTACTCTATCCAGCTGAGCTACGGGCGCAAATAATACAAAGTGCGCGCAGCGCCTCGGCTCGCCCCCTTCTCCCCCTGGGAGAAGGGATGGGGATGAGGGCTGTGCATTCTAACGTGAAACAACGCGGAACG
>CAYUAZ010000116.1:0-6981 GCA_964442865.1 uncultured Gammaproteobacteria bacterium | reverse complement strand
ATCGCGTGCGTGGCGTGCGTTTCAAGGATGGCTCCGAGCTCTACGCCGACCTCGTGGTCATGGCCGTGGGTATACGCCCTAACATTGATCTGGCCAAAAAGGCGGGCATCTATTGCGAGCGCGGCATCGTGGTGAACGACACGCTGCAAACCTATGATCCATGCATCTATGCAGTGGGCGAATGTGTGCAGCATCGTAGTCAAACTTACGGTTTAGTCGCGCCGCTGTTCGAGCAGGCCAAGGTGTGCGCGAATCATCTCGCTCACTTAGGCTACTCACGCTATCAAGGTTCGCTGACTTCCACCAAGCTCAAGGTCACGGGGATTGATCTATTTTCCGCAGGTGATTTTACAGGTGACGACAGCACTGAGGAAATCGTACTTAAAGATGCCTCACAGGGTACGTACAAAAAGCTAGTACTTAAGGATAACCGTATCTGCGGCGCCGTGATGTACGGCGACACCGGGGACGGCGCGTGGTATTTCCAGCTGATGCGCGACGGCACCGACATCGGCGCCTTCCGCGATCATCTGATGTTTGGCCAGGCGCACTTGGGTGATGCCGGTCACGGCGGACAGAACAAGGCCGCCGCCATGAGCGACACGATGGAGGTGTGCGGTTGCAACGGCGTCTGCAAAGGCGCCATCGTCAAGGCGATCAGCGAAAAAGGTTTGTTCACACTGGAAGAGGTACGTGCACACACCAAGGCCTCCTCGTCGTGCGGTTCGTGCACCGGGCTGGTGGAGCAGATCATGGCCTCGGTATTGGGCGGCGGTTATACGGCGGCCCCGAAAGAAAAACCAGTATGCAAATGTACTGATCACACTCACGATGAGGTACGCAAGGCGATAAGCCAGCGCCACCTGCTCACCATAGGCGAGGTCATGCGCCACTTCGAGTGGGGCACACCTGACGGTTGTCACTCCTGCCGTCCAGCGTTGAACTATTATCTGCTGTGCGCCTGGCCGGCGGAGTATCAGGACGACCCGCAGTCACGCTTCATCAACGAACGCGTGCACGCCAACATCCAGAAGGACGGTACCTATTCCGTGGTGCCGCGCATGTGGGGCGGCGTGACGACGGCGAGCGAATTACGCACCATCGCCGACGTGGTGGACAAGTACAACATCCCCACCGTCAAGGTCACCGGCGGACAACGCATTGATCTGTTGGGTGTGAAAAAGGAAGACCTGCCCGCGGTGTGGGGTGAACTGAACAAGGGCGGACTGGTGTCCGGCCACGCCTATGGTAAGGCCTTGCGCACCGTGAAGACCTGCGTCGGCAAGGAGTGGTGCCGTTTCGGTGTGCAGGACTCTACCGCGATGGGTATTCGTCTTGAGCATCGGACGTGGGGTTCCTGGATGCCTCACAAATTCAAGATGGCGGTGAGCGGTTGTCCACGCAACTGCGCCGAGGCAACCATCAAGGACTTCGGCGTGGTCGCGGTGGATTCCGGTTGGGAGCTGCACGTGGGCGGCAATGGCGGCGTGAAGATACGTCCGACCGATCTGCTATGCAAGGTGACAACGGAAGACGAAGTGGAAGAATATTGCTGTGCCTTCATTCAGCTCTACCGTGAAGAGGCGCGCTATCTCGATCGTACCGCGCCGTGGATCGAGCGTGTCGGGCTCGCCTACGTCAAGCAACGCGTCGTGGAGGATGCAGAGGGCCGTAAAGTGCTTTATGCACGCTTCATCGAGTCGCAAAAATATGCGCAGATTGACCCATGGGCGGAGCGTGCTCAGCATAATGTGCAGGAATACGAATTTACGCCTCTCATGGAACTGGTGTGAGTCACGGCATGCATTGGATTGAAATAGGAGATTTAGAGGACATCCCAAAGCTCGGCGCGCGCGTGGTGCGCACCGTGCAAGGTGACATCGCACTGTTTCGCACCGCAGCCGATGAAGTGTTTGCCCTGCGCGATCAATGCCCGCACAAGGGCGGACCGTTGTCGCAAGGCATCGTGCACGGCAAGCGAGTGACCTGTCCGTTGCACAACTGGATGATTGAACTCACCGAAGGCACGGCGGTCGCGCCCGATGAGGGGCGCACCGCTTGCTATCCCGTGAAGGTTGAGCACGGCGTGGTGAGCATTTCGCTCGAGCACGCGGGATTGCAAAAAAGCGCATGACGGCCATTCAGTCTGTAAAAACCACCTGTCCTTACTGTGGCGTGGGCTGCGGTATTACTGTTGAAGCCCAACCCGGTGGCGTACAGATACGCGGCGACGAAACACATCCCGCCAACTTCGGGCGCCTGTGCTCAAAAGGCGCTGCGCTCGGTGAGACCGTGGGTTTGGAAGGGCGCTTGCTGTACCCGGAAATGGAAGGGGAACGCTGCACCTGGGATACAGCGCTTAACGCGGTCGCGCAAGGATTTTCGCGCATTGTTCACGAGTATGGCCCGGATGCCGTCGCCTTTTATGTCTCCGGACAACTGCTTACCGAAGATTATTACATTGCCAATAAACTGATGAAGGGATTTATCGGCTCCGCCAACATAGATACCAATTCACGCCTGTGCATGGCCTCCAGCGTCGCGGGCCACAAGCGCGCCTTCGGCAGCGACACGGTGCCGGGCTGTTATGAAGACCTGGAGCTTGCAGAGCTGATTGTCCTGGTCGGCTCCAACGCCGCGTGGTGTCATCCCGTGTTATTTCAACGCATCACTCAAGTGAAGAAAACTAACCCGCATCTCAAGATTGTGGTGATAGACCCGCGCCGTACCGCGACCTGCGACATCGCCGATCTGCATCTATCGTTGCAACCCGGTACCGATGTGGCGTTATTTAATGGTTTGTTGAGCTATTTGCATGTGAATAACCGGCACAACTATGGCTATATCAACGCACATACGGAAGGCATGGAAGCCGCCGTGCAAAGCGCAATGGCAAGTACTCCCAATATCGAGGCTGTGGCCGCACAGTGCGGGCTCGATGCAGCCGGGGTAAAAAAGTTTTTTGATTTATATGCCGCCACGGAAAAAGTAGTCAGCGTTTACTCGCAAGGCGTGAATCAGTCCTCCAGCGGCACCGATAAGGTCAACGCGATTATCAATTGTCATCTGTTCACGGGACGCATCGGACGCACCGGCATGGGGCCGTTTTCCTTCACCGGCCAGCCGAATGCGATGGGCGGGCGTGAAGTGGGTGGGTTGGCGAATCAACTGGCGGCGCACATGGAGGTAGAGAATCCGGAACATCGTGCGCGCGTGCAGCGATTTTGGGATTCGCCCGTCATCGCCGGCAAACCGGGCCTCAAGGCCGTGGATATGTTTCGCGCTATTGGCGAAGGCAAGATCAAGGCCGTCTGGATTATGGCGACCAATCCGGTGGTGAGTATGCCCGATGCCGATGAGGTGCGCAGGGCGTTGCAGTCTTGTGAGGTTGTCGTTGTTTCAGACTGCGTGCGCCATACCGACACCACAGCGTATGCCCATGTATTGTTGCCCGCGCTGGCCTGGGGCGAGAAAGACGGCACGGTGACCAACTCCGAGCGGCGCATCTCGCGCCAGCGTCAATTTCTGCCCACACCGGGGGAGGCGCAGCCGGATTGGTGGATCATTTCGGAAGCCGCCAAGCGCATGGGTTTTGCAGAGGCGTTTAATTATTCATCGCCCGCACAGATATTCAACGAACACGCCGCGCTATCCGGATTTGAAAACAGCGGCGCGCGTGATTTTGATATTTCCGGCTTGTGCGGTTTGGATGATGCGGCTTACGGCGTTCTGCAACCCTTACAGTGGCCCGTCGTATACCCCGGCTCTGCCGGTACTAAACGCATGTTTGGCGATGGACGCTTTTATACACCCACGCAAAAGGCGCGCTTTATCCCCGTCACGCCACGCGGCCCGCATTATCCGGTGAACCAAGCTTACCCGATGGTGCTGAACACCGGGCGCGTGCGCGATCACTGGCACACCTTGACGCGCACCGGAAAGTCCGCGCGTTTATCCAGCCATGACTATGAGCCTTATGCCGAGCTGCACCCGCAGGATGCCGCGTCGCTTGGAATACAGGAAAATGATTTGGTAAACATCACCAGCCCGCTTGCCGCTGTTACGGTGCGCGCGCTGTTGAGCGGCGCGCAGCAGCCCGGCTCGGTATTTGCGCCTATGCACTGGACAGATCAATTTGCGAGCCATGCGCGCGTGGATGCGCTGGTGTACCCCGTGGTAGACCCCATTTCCGGCCAGCCGGAGTCCAAGCATACGCCGGTGCGGGTGAGTGTTTACCGCCCGCGCTGGCACGGCTTTTTGTTGTCGCGCCGCGCGTTGGCGATACGCGACGCCACGTATTGGGCGCGCGCCAAGGGCGTTGAGCTGTGGCGTTATGAGCTGGCGGGCGGACAGCCCGTGGAAGATTGGACTGCCTGGGCGCGTGCGCTGCTTTGTGCGCCAAAGGATAGCGAAGACGATCGAATTGCCTGGGTTGATTATCTCGACAAAGGCACGCCTTGTTATCGCGGCGCGCGGCTCCTCAATCAGCGCCTGGAAAGTTGTTTGTTTGTAGCGCCCAACCCCGAACTTCCCTCACGCTCCTGGCTGATGGAGTTATTCGCCTTAGAGCGTGCCCTTACGACCGCGGAGCGCAGCAGTTTACTTGCCGCACGACCATTGGCTGCCGTGGAGGATGCCGGTCCCACGGTATGCGCCTGCTTTAACGTGGGTCGCAACACCCTTATGCGCGCGATACAACGCGACAGCTTGCACAGCGTGGAGGCGCTGGGGCTAAGCCTTAAAGCGGGCACCAACTGCGGCTCCTGCATTCCCGAACTGAAAGAGCTGATCGGACAGTGTGTAAAGCAGTGCGCGTGATGCCATGGTTATTCGTGTTGATATTAAAAAGGAGTGAGACTACGTGAATCTAAAGGACTTCCTTAAGACCGGACACTGGCCGACGCTGTTGGCGGCCTTTTTATATTTTGACGTCAGTTTCATGGTCTGGGTAGTCTTGGGCCCACTGGCGCTGTACTTGATGCAGGATCTAAACCTCAGCATCGAAGAAAAGTTTGGTCTGGTGGCGATACCGATTTTGTCCGGCGCGCTGCTGCGCGTGCCCATGGGCATGTTCGCCGACCATATCGGACCCAAGCGGGCGGGACAAACGGGACAAATCATCATCATTGCCGCCTTGCTCTATGCCTGGCTGTTCGGCCTGAACACGCTATCGGCGGTGCAAATCTTCGGCGTGTTGCTCGGTTTTGCCGGGGCGAGCTTCGCGGTGGCCATCCCCCAGGCCAGCCGCTGGTATCCGCCGCATTATCAGGGCGTCGTGCTCGGCATCGCCGGCGCGGGCAATAGCGGGGTGGTGCTCGCTGCGTTGCTGGTACCCTGGTTCGCCGAGACCTTCGGCTGGCAGAACGTATTCGGTTTTCTGCTGATTCCGGTGGTGCTGGTATTTATGCTGTATAGCGTCATAGCCAAGGACGCGCCGGACGAGCGCGCGCCCGTGACCCTGAAAAATTACGGTTTGGTGCTGAGCGACCCCGACACCTGGTGGTTCATGTTTTTCTACTCCATCACCTTCGGCGGATTCGTGGGCTTGGCCAATGCGCTGCCGCTGTATTTTTCCACCTGGTATCACGCATCGGGTATCGCGGCGGGCATGATGGTGGCCCTGGTGGTCGCCGCCGGTTCGATGTTCCGGCCCGTCGGCGGCTGGCTTGCCGACCGCATTGGCGGTATCCGCGCCTTGCAGATACTGTTTGTGGTGGTGGCGCTGTGTTATTTCAGCGTCGCCTTTCTGCCGGAGGGCCCGGCGCCGGCTGAGTTGGCGGCGAGCGGCAGCAAGGTCCCGGGGTGGGGTTTGTTTGAGCTGCCGCCCATCGCCTGGCTCGCGGTGAGCATCTTTTTCATCGGCGCCCTGGCGCTGGGCATGGGCAACGGCTCGGTGTTTCAACTGGTGCCGCTGCGCTTCCGGCGTGAAATGGGTATCATCACCGGTCTGGTCGGCGCAGCGGGTGGAATAGGCGGCTTTTTTCTCGCCAAGACACTGGGCTGGTCCAAGGGCATGACCGGCGATTTCGCCGCCGGATTCTGGCTGTTTGCGGGGCTGGCGTTATTCGGCCTAGTCGGCCTCACACTGGTCAAAACCCGCTGGCGCACCACGTGGGGGGCTTCGAGTGTTACTACCGCCAAAGTATAATGGCACATGGGCCTGATATTAGATGCCGGCTTTTCCTCGCAACAAGGCAAGCGCAAGGCCAACGAAGACAGTTGCCTGGTGATCACGCCGAGCACCGGTCAATATCTCGACTACGGTGCGTTGCTTGCCGTCGCGGACGGCGTGGGCGGCATGGCGGGAGGCAAGGAGGCCTCAGAGTGCGCGATCAAGACATTGCGCGATGATTACTACGCCGCTCCGGAAACCTTGGCCCTGGAACACGCGCTCAAGGACTGCTTCGACGCGGTCCACCGCGCCGTGCTGGCCGAGCCGCCCGCGGGGCGGGCCACCACGCTCTCCGCCCTGGTGCTGCGCAATCGTCGCTGGGCCGTCGGCCATGTGGGCGACACACGTGTCTGGCTGTACCGCAACCGGCAGCTTACGCAACTCACCACGGATCACAGCCGCCTGTACGAGCATATCGGCCCCATGATCACGCGTGCCTGCGGACTGGATGTGCAACTCAACGCCGATATACAAAGCGGTGAACTGCAGCAAGGCGACACATTTCTCATCACCAGCGACGGCGTGCACGAAACGCTGGATGCCCAAACGATTACTATAGCGCTTGCCGGAGAAAATTCCAGCGCGCAGGAAGTCGCCGAAATTCTGGCGCAGCAAGCGCTCAGGGCGGGCAGTATGGACAATGTCAGCGCCTGTGTGGCGCGAGTGCAGCAACTCCCGCCGGAGACCGTCTCAGACATCGGCTTGAGTATCAGCGCACTGCCGATACACCCCTTACCCAAAACAGGCGACACAGTGGACGGCTTTCTCATCGGCGAAATCGACGGCGTTCCCGTCGCGACCATCTCCTG
>CAYUAZ010000115.1:1382-7139 GCA_964442865.1 uncultured Gammaproteobacteria bacterium | reverse complement strand
CCGCGAGCGAGATCAGCATGCCCATGCTGGCGTTGATCGGGATCGGGCTCATGTAAGGCCCCATCAGGCCGCTGACAAAGGCCATCGGCAGCAGTGCCGCGATCACGGTGAAGGTCGCCAGGATGGTCGGGCCGCCCACCTCGTCCACCGCGCGCGGGATGGCCTCGCCGAGGCTGAGCCCGTTGACCAGACGATGGCGGTGAATGTTTTCCACCACCACGATGGCGTCGTCCACCAGGATGCCGATGGAGAAGATCAGCGCGAACAGCGATACGCGATTGATGGTGAAGCCCCACGCCCAGGAGGCGAACAGGGTGAGCGCGAGCGTGACGATGACGGCCACACCGACGATGACGGCCTCGCGCCAGCCCAGCGCGATCAGCACCAGCAGCACCACCGAGGCGGTGGCGAAGATGAGTTTGGTGATGAGATGCTGCGCCTTTTCATTCGCGGTCGCACCGTAGTTGCGCGTGACCGTGGCCTCGACGCCCTCGGGCACGAAGGTGCCGCGCAGTTGCCCAAAGCGCTGAATCACCTGATTGGCGATGGTGACTGCGTTGGCGCCGGGCTGTTTGGCGATCGCCACGGTCACTGCGGGAAATTCGCCGCGCGCGCCTTTTGCGGAAGCGGGTCCCGTGCCATACCACACATATTGTTCGGGCTGATCGGGGCCGCGGCTGACCTGTGCGACATCGCCGAGATACACCGGCCCGCCCTTATGCACACCTACCACCAGGCGGGCGACTTCACCGCTATCGGCTAAAAACTCGCCGGCCTGTGTTGGTATTTCCTGATCGTCCTTCACCGCCGCGCCCGCAATCAAGGTGCTGTTGGCGGCGCGCAAGGCCTTGCGCAGGTCTTCGAGGACGATGCCGAATCCCGCCAGGCGCACCGGGTCGAGCACCACGTGCACTACCTGGTCGGGTCCGCCGATCGTGTAGATATTGCGGGTGCCCGGCACGCGCTTGAGTTCCGCCTCGATGGCGTGCGCCACCCGTTGCAGCTCATGGCCGCCCACGGCCGCATCTTTGCTCCACAGCGTGAGGGTGACGATCGGCACATCGTCTATGCCCTTGGGCTTGATGAGCGGCTGCCCCACGCCCAGATTGGCGGGCAGCCAGTCCTGGTTGGAATAGATGGCGTTGTACAGACGCACGATGGCGCGGGTGCGGTCTTCGCCCACTTTGAATTGCACGGTGAGTACGGCGCGGCCGGGCTGCGACACGGAGTAAATATGCTCGACGCCCTCGATCTCGGAAAGCACCTGCTCCGCCGGGGTGCTGATGAGGCTCTCGACCTCGGCGGCAGAGGCGCCGGGATAGGCGATGAACACATCGGCGAAGGTGACGGCGATCTGCGGCTCTTCCTCGCGCGGCGTGACGACGACGGCGAGCAGCCCCAGCAGCAAGCCGGTGAGCGCGATAAGCAGGGTGATCTCAGATCTGAGAAAGTGTTGCGCAATACGGCCGGCGATACCGAGCTTTTCACTCACGGCTGCGATCCCGGCGCGGCTTTGGCATAGGCCACCGCGCGGACGGGGTCGAGGGCGATGGTCTCACCCTCGCTCAAACCCGACAATACCTCGACGAGATCAGCGCCCAAGGCAACGCCGGCGCGAATCTGTCGCAGCGTAACCTTCCCTTGTTTATCCACCACGTACACCCCGGTAAGCTCGCTGCGGCGCGCCACGGCCGCGCCGGGGATTGCCAGGCGCCGCTCCTCGCCCGTGACAAACACCATCTTGGCAAACATGCCCGGCAGCACGCCTTCCAGCTTGGGCGGAAGCTCGGCGCGCACCTTGTAGGTATGGCTCACCGTGTCGGCATTGGGCGCAAAGATCAGCCGGGTGGATTCCAGCCTGCGCTCGGGCTGAGCCAGAATCACGCGCGCCTGTTGCTGGCCGCGCACGGCGCTGATCTGCTGCTGCGGTATGCTGGCGGTGGCGCGCAGGGTTTCCAGCGAATAGCCGCTCATCAAAGGCTGGCCAACACTCACCGTCTCGCCGATCTCGACATGACGCTTCAGCACCACGCCGCTGTAGGGTGCGGTGATCACGGTGTAGCCGAGCTGTTCACCGGCCTGGGTGAGTGCCGCGCGCGCCGCCTCGACGCGCGACTGCGCCGCCTTGAGATCGGCGCTGGCCTTATCCAGGGCGGCCTTGGGCAGCAGCCGCTTCTCGTAAATCGCACTGACCCGCTCGAATTCGGTCTGCGCCTCTTTATGACGCGCCTCCGCCTCGCGCAGCGCGGCCTGCCTCGCTTCCAGGCCGGCCTGCTGCTCGGCGCCGCGGATGCGCACTAATACGCTGTCTTTCGGAACCAGGTCGCCCACGTCGAAGGCGATCTCGACCACCCGGCCGCTGACCTGCGCCGCGACCGTAGACTGCTGCACGGCCTCGATGACGGCATCGAAGCTCTGTTCGCGCGGCAGCGTGTGGTAGCGGACCTCGGCCACCTCAAAAGACGGTTCGGCGGCCGCCGCGCGTTGGGCGGCGCACAGCATCACCAAACTAAACAAACTCAATCCAACGATGTGAGGCAGGCGCATGAGGGTTCCTCCTATTCCAAGGATAGAATAAATTTCCATTGCTGCGGCGTCACCGGCAGCACCGAGAGACGATTGCCGCGTTGCAGCAGAGGGAAACCGGCCAAGGCCTTATGGGATTTCATCTCGGCCAAGCTGATGGTGCGCTTGAGTTTGCGTACAAAGCGTACATCCACCCGGTACCAGCGCGGATTTTTCGGATCGCTGTTGGGATCAAAATGGTGGTCTTCGGGATCGAAGGCAGTGCAGTCCGGATAGCCTGCCCGTACGATCTCCATGATCCCGGCGATGCCCGGCGTGTCGCAACTGGAGTGGTAAAAGAAGGCTTGATCGCCTCTCTTCATACCGTCACGCAGCGTGTTGCGGGCCTGGTAATTGCGCACCCCGTCCCAGGGCTCGGTCTGTTTGGGCCGCTTTTTGAGGTCATCAATACCGAAAGTTTCCGGCTCCGATTTCATCAACCAGTAATTCATTGTCACGCCTGCCCCTGCTTCCTGATACTCAATGATAGCAAAACAGGGTTTTGTTGCCTCCGTTATTCCGTTAAACTCATCTTATGAGCCAGCCAAAACCTGCCCCCGCCAAACCCAGAGCATTGGATGACGATGCGCTACGACAACTTGCTCTCGCGGTCATCAAGATCGAGGCGAATGCCGTGGCGACGCTGGCGCAGCGCATAGACGGCGAATTCGTCCGGGCCTGCCACGCGATGCTGGGCTGCGAGGGCCGCATCGTGGTATTTGGCATGGGCAAGTCCGGCCATATCGGCAGCAAGATCGCGGCCACCCTGGCGAGCACCGGCAGCCCGGCCTTTTTCGTACACCCCGCCGAGGCCAGCCACGGGGACATCGGCATGGTTACCAGCAAGGACGTGGTGCTGGCGCTGTCCTATTCCGGCGAGACCGAGGAAGTATTGACGATTCTGCCGCTCATCAAACGCCTCGGCGTGCCGCTCATCGCACTGACCGGTAACCCGAACTCCACTTTGGCGAGTATGGCCACGGTGCACATCAACGTGAGCGTCGCCGAAGAGGCCTGCCCGTTGGGGCTTGCGCCGACGTCCAGCACCACCGCCACCCTGGCGATGGGCGATGCTCTGGCGGTCTCGCTGCTGGAGGCACGCGGCTTCACGGCCCAGGACTTCGCCCGCACCCATCCCGGCGGACGCTTGGGCCGCCGCCTGTTATTGCTCATCGGCGATGTCATGCGCAGCGGCGAACATATCCCGAAGGTCGCCGAACAGGCGCGCCTGAGTGAAGCGCTAATGGAGATGACCCGCAAGGGCCAAGGCATGACCTGCATCGTGGATGACGCGCAACGGGTGCTGGGGATCTTCACCGACGGCGACCTGCGCCGCACGCTGGAGCGCGAGGTCAACGTGCACACCGCCCTCATCAGCGAGCTGATGACCCGCAACTGCAAAACGACCAGCCCCGAACTGCTGGCCGCCGAGGCCCTGCAACTCATGCAGAAATACAAGGTCAACGCCCTACCGGTCGTGGATCACGAACAACGGCTGGTGGGCACGCTCAGCATGCACGATTTGCTGCGGGCGGGAGTGGTATGACGGCAGATACAAGGTACAAGATACAAGATACAAGAAGATGCCAAACGTGGCAGCCGTTTACTTGTATCTTGTATCTTGTATCTTGTATCTGTATTTAACATGCAAGACATCCTGCAACGCGCCGCCCGCATCAAACTCGTGGTCTTCGACGTGGACGGCGTGCTTACCGACGGCAGCCTGTTTCTCGGCGACGATGGTCTGGAGTACAAGGCCTTTCACTCGCGCGACGGGCACGGCATGAAGATGTTGCAGCACTGCGGCGTCGAGATCGCCGTCATCACCGGCCGCAGCTCCAAGGTCGTGGAGCTGCGCATGGCGAGTTTGGGCATCGAGCACGTCTATCAGGGCCGTTTGCAGAAACTGCCGGCCTTCGAGGAGTTGCTGGCCAAACTGAAACTGGAGGCGGGCGAAGTGGCCTATGTCGGCGACGACGTGGTGGATCTGCCCATCATGCTCAAGGTGGGCCTCGCCATTGCGGTACAAGACGCCCACCCGCTGGTAAAAAAACACGCCCACTGGCAGACGCCGAACGCGGGCGGACGCGGCGCGGGGCGCGATGTGTGCGAACTCATCATGGAGGCCCGCGGCGTATTGGAGGCCCAACTACAAGGATACCTCGGCTAGTGCGTCCCCTGCGCGACATCTTCGATAACCGCACCTTGTTGGGGCTGGGCGTGCTGCTGTTGCTGGCCGTGTTCAGCCAGTGGTTGCTCAGCGTCAACAACGGGCTATCCGCTTCCAAGACTGCCGTCGGCCACGATCCCGACTACACCATGGAAAACTTTTTTATCACCACCATGGGCGCCGCGGGTTCCCCGGAGCATCGCCTGCAGGCGCGCTATCTGGCCCACTATCCCGACGACGGCAGCACCGAACTCACCGCCCCACAGTTCACCCTCTATGAGCGCGATGACGGTCCCTGGCAGGTCTCCGCCGGGCGCGGCTGGGTGGGTGAAGGGCAAAAATTTGTGGTATTGCGCGATAATGTCCTGGTCGAAAACCCGCAGGCGGGGCCCGGCAAAACGATCCGCGTGACGACCTCGGAATTACAGATGCTGCCCGACGACAAATTTGCCCAGACCACGCAGCCGGTGACCTTGCAGAGCCAAAACGCGCTGACTCACGCGGTGGGCATGCGCGCTTATCTCGACGAAGAACGGCTGCAATTGCTCTCCAAGGTAAAAGGAACGTATGCTCCCAAGCCTTAGTACTTTGCTTACGCTGCTGATAGCATGCTGCGCCGCGCCTGCCTTCGCCCTGTCCAGCGACAAGGAGCAGCCCATCAACGTGGAGGCCGACAGCGTAGAGATAGACCACAAAACAGGGATAAGCGTCTACAAAGGCAATGTCACCCTCAGCCAGGGCAGTATCCACCTCGACGCCGACACCGTCACCCTGTATAGCCGCAACAACGACATCGAAAAGGCCATCGCCGAGGGTAAACCGGCGCATTACCGGCAGCGCCCCGATGGGAAAACGGAGGACATCCGCGCGCAGTCCCAGCGCATGGAGTACTACACCGGCGCCGGCAAGCTGGTCTTGCTCGACGGCGCCCATGTCTGGCAGGAACAAAATCAATTCAGCGGCAACCGTATCGAATATGATGTGGAGCGCAGCGTCGTGAACGCCAGCAAGGCCAAGTCAGG
>CAYUAZ010000115.1:0-1282 GCA_964442865.1 uncultured Gammaproteobacteria bacterium | reverse complement strand
TGAGTCTATTGCAGGCCCTGCACCTCGCCAAACGCTTTAAATCACGCGATGTGGTCAATGATGTCTCGCTGGAGGTGCAGAGCGGGGAGATCGTGGGCCTGCTCGGCCCCAATGGCGCCGGTAAGACCACCTGCTTTTACATGATGGTAGGGCTGATCTCCTGCGATCAGGGCAGCATCAGCCTCGACCACCACGACGTGTCCCGCACCCCCATGCACGTGCGCGCCCGCCTGGGCTTGGGGTATCTGCCCCAGGAACCGTCGGTGTTCCGCAAGCTGACGGTGGCCGATAACATCCTGGCCATTCTGCAGACACGCCAGGGGCTTAACCGTGACCAACAGGAGCGGCAACTCGATGAGCTGCTGCAAGAACTCAATATCCGCCACCTGCGGGATAACATGGGCATTAGTCTTTCGGGTGGCGAACGGCGGCGCGTGGAGATCGCCCGGGCACTGGCCTCCGAACCGCGTTTTATCCTGCTGGACGAACCCTTCGCCGGGGTGGACCCCCTCTCGGTGCTGGACATCCAGGCCATCATCCGGCATCTGCGCGACCGTGACATCGGGGTGTTGATTACCGACCACAAGGTGCGCGAGACGCTGGGCATCTGCGAACGCGCCTACATCATGAACGCGGGCAGGCTGATCGCGGAGGGCAGCCCCGACGAGATCCTGCGGGACCAACATGTCAAGGAAGTCTACCTGGGCGAGCACTTTACGCTGTGAAACAGGGACTAGGATCTAGGGCTAGGGAAAAGCCTCACCTCACTCCTCACTCCTCACTCCTAACGCCTCACCCCCTAGCCCCCAGCCCCTAGATCCTAGCCCCTGGTTTATAAAATTCGGCTAAAATAGAGTCGGTATGATTTATGCTAGGGAATCGGCATAGTCCGAGCTAAAGCAATGAGCAGAACCTTTTCAGCACAGGACACATGAAGCAGACTCTTCAACTCCGGCTTGGCCAGCATCTGACGATGACGCCCCAGTTGCAACAGGCGATACGCCTGCTGCAACTGTCCACCACGGAACTGCAACTGGAAATCCAGCAGGCGCTGGACTCCAATCTGATGCTTGAGCTTGTCGAGGGGGAAGGCGATGCCCCGGTCGCCAAGGAATCACTCACCCTCTATGACACCCCCCCTACCACCAGCAGCGGGGAAGCGGAACCCGCCGCCGGAGAGGTGAACGAGCAACACGAGAGCGTCGGCGACGATGCCCCCGTTGACAGCACCTGGGAAGATTCCTTCGACCACATCTCCCCCAGCAGCTCGCACAACACCCAC
>CAYUAZ010000114.1:0-7161 GCA_964442865.1 uncultured Gammaproteobacteria bacterium | reverse complement strand
TTCACGAACAACTTCTCGTCAACCGTCACGTTGTTGGTGATCTTGGAGAATGCCATCGTGAAGCCCGTGGCCGGGCTCGTCACCTGGATCTTGTACGGCACCTTCACGCCGTCAACCTCGCGGAAGTCCGAGGCGATGGCCGTCTGCTCGATGTCGCCCACCTGCGGCAGGTTGGCGCGAATCACCGTCTTCACCGGCAGGTAGCTCTCCGCATCGACGTACTGCTTGATTGGCGAGCCCGCCGAAGGTTCGAAGGTCAGCACGAACGCGTCGCGATCGCCGACCTTCTCCTTCGCGCCCATCTTCACCGCAATGCCGTTGGCTTTGTAGGCAAGGAACGAATGCGGGAATGAATTCGACTTCATGTTGTCCAGCTGGTTGCCGGTGATTGGCCGGTCACCCTGGAGGCTGTCGAGCACATAGCCGACGGCGCCGTCGAACCGCTGATCGATCACCAGCGGGCCGGCGCCAAACGCCGTGAGATCCGCCTTGATCACGGTGCGGCTCTTGTTGGGCGCCATGTTCGTGATCTCGACGGTGCCCGGAATATCGCCGGCGGGCGTGGTCAGCGTGATGTCGCCCGTCATCGAACGGGTCTTGATCTTCTCCATCGCCGCGCGGCCACCCATCGCGGCAATGCTCTTTTCAATCACTTCGTCAGCGGTTTGCGCCGACGACACGTGTGCCCAGGCAAGAACGACGACGACGGTTGCAAGACGCTGAAAGAGTGTTCGCATCGGTCGATTATGCACCGATCGGACGGCGGTGGGGCGTGGGGTAAACTGCCGGACGTGCTGCAGCTGCTGTTCACGACTTATGGCGCGGTGGCTCGGCGCCAGCGTGCAGCGATGGGTGGCCGATCGCGTCGAACCGCGTTGCGCGCATTTCAACATCTGCGGCGGGTGCAGCTTGCAGCATCTCTCTCCCGCAGCGCAAATCGCAGCCAAACAGCAGGTGTTGCTGGATAGCCTGAAACACATAGGCGGGGTCGAACCAAAAGCTGTTCTTGCGCCGCTCACCGGCCCCTCCTGGGGTTACCGGCGCAGGGCGCGCCTGGGCGTCAAGTTTGTCATCAAGAAGGACAAATTACTGATCGGCTTCCGCGAGAAGCGCAGTTCGTTGCTTGCCGACATAGAGCACTGTGAAGTGCTGCATCCTCCCGTGGGCGGATTGCTTCCGGCGCTGCGCGAACTCATTGCCGGGTTGGAAGCCTACAACTGTATACCCCAGATCGAAGTGGCCGCAGGCGACGAAGCCACGGCCTTGGTGTTTCGCAATCTGGCGGAGTTGAGCAACACTGATTTGGTCAAGCTGCAAGCCTTCGGCAAACAGCAAAACATGCAGATTCATCTGCAACCGGCCGGGCCGGAGAGCGTGACGCTGATATGGCCGGAGACCGCCTTCTTAAGCTACCGCCTGCCTGAATTTAATCTGGAACTGTTCTTTTCTCCGGCCGATTTCGTGCAAATCAATGCCGATGTCAATCGCGCCATGATAAGCCGCGTGATAGAACTTCTTCAGCCGGGAGCGCACGAACGCGTGCTGGATTTATTCTGCGGACTCGGTAATTTCACCTTGCCCCTGGCGCGCCATGCCGCCCATGTCATCGGCGTGGAGGGGGAGGCGAAACTGATTCAGCGCGCGCAGGACAACGCTCAACGCAACGGTATCCACAATGCGGAATTTTATGCCGCCGACCTCAGTCAGGATTTGTCCGGGCAGCCGTGGGCCAAACAGCGCTTTGATAAAATCCTGCTCGACCCGCCACGCACCGGCGCATTGGAGATTATCAAACAACTCCCCGCGTTCAATGCCACACGCATCGTCTACGTCTCCTGCAACCCCGCCACCTTGGCGCGAGATACGCGCGCATTGACGGAAAACGGCTACACGTTAATGAGCGCAGGCGTGATGGACATGTTTCCCCACACCACCCATGTTGAAGCTATCGCGCTGTTTGAAAAATACGAAAATAGTGTCTAACTCCGCCGCCATTGCCTCCGGATGCCGCTTGCCATGGAACAAAATAAAGGGTTTAATCTAGTCAACATAGGCCTGTTCGGTACGGATACTGTAGTGCTTTACCCCTACCCAGCAATAGCAGCAATAGAACTCATTCATGTGAGCGATGTGTTTGTGCAAGACCTGAGCCTGGTATGCGCTGACCCTGGTATGTTCATCGCATGACAATCCAAATTCCCACAGTCTTAATACTTGGTGCCGCATCTAGCAGCCATTGCGGCTATCCGCTTGGAATTGACTTAATCAGTCAGATCGTTCGACTACATCAACAACACAAAGGGATTTCGCTTCCGCCGCCTTGGACAGCCGATGACGTCGATCGCTTCGTAACCCGCCTTGCCCGATCCGGCCACTACTCAATTGACGCTTATCTAGAATCCGTTCCAAATGAGACTGAGTTGGGAAAGTACTTAATCGCATACTTGTTGAAGCGGCTCGAAGTCCTTGATAATTTGTTCCCTCCCAACAATTCCGGCTGGTATCAGTATCTTCTCAATAGCCTTCTCGGGGAGCAGCGCGCTAACCCGTTTGACGGAAACAACTTATCTATCGTCACCTTCAACTATGACAGAACCGTAGAGGCATACCTGTACAATGTGCTAATCGCCCGTTTCGGACTGAGTCCAGACGAAGCATTGGCCCAGCTACTGAAAGTCCCCATTATTCACGTTCATGGTCTCCTAGGTGAGTTTCCCTCGGTCCCGTATTCTCCGAGCACGGACGTTGATGAAGTTCTTGCCATTTCCAAGCAAATAAACATCATTCACGAGATCAAAGACAGCGGCGAGGATTTCTGCACTGAAGGCTTTGCGGTCGCTAACGCCAAGATTATGGCCGCCGAAAAGGTGATTTTTCTCGGGTTTGGTTTCCACTACGACAATGTGCGGCGACTGAAGGTTGATTGGACAATGAAACACCCTAACCAAATGTTCTCGACCTTTTGGGACACCAGCGATGAGGAGTACAAGAGAATCCTTGCAAGGCTTTCCGACCTTGGAATAACAACTGGACTATTACCGATGCGCACCGGGCACTCCTGCGATAACTTCTTTCGGTTCACCACTTCACTTGAATGACCACAAGCGCTGAGCGTCACACAAGCGCTGAGCGTCAGGTCTTGCAGTAACACATTTATCCATATGAGCCATCCCCGATTTCACGGACACTCCGGTTAAAGCAAAATCAATGGGGTCAGCAAAATCAATGGGGTCAGACTCGATTGATGTTTGACAGAAAATACAGTACAGTGTCTATTCCTATGAAGTTGGGGGCAGGCAATGGCGCGCTTACCTAGATTCGTGATTCCCGGCCAACCGCAACACATCATTCTGCGCGGCAACAACCGTACACGCGAATCAATGGGGTCAGACTCGATTGATATTTGATTAAGAATGCAGTACAGTGCCTATTCCTATGAAGTTGGAGGCAGGCAATGGCGCGCTTACCTAGATTCGTGATTCCCGGCCAACCGCAACATATCATCCTGCGCGGCAACAACCGTACAGAAATCTTCTGCGCCAAAGCGGACTACCGTTTCTATCTTGAAAAATTGCAGTTAGCCTGCGACAAACACGGCTGTGACATCCATGCCTATGTCCTGATGACCAACCACGTACATTTACTTATCACACCCCACCAAGAACAGAGTCTGCCCAAAGCCATGCAAATGCTGGGGCGTTACTATGTGCAGTACTACAACCACTGCTACCGGCGCACCGGTACCCTGTGGGAAGGCCGCTACAAAGCCACCCTGATTGATAGTGAAGCCTACCTATTGACGTGCATGCGCTACATCGAGTTAAATCCGGTACGGGCCGGCATGGTAACGCATCCGTCGGAGTATCCTTGGTCAAGCTATCATCACAACGCCTTGGGTCAGCCGAATGGCTTGGTGACCCCGCATCTTGAATACCTGCGCTTGGGCAAGACAAACGAAGAGCGTCAGGCTGCCTACCGTCAGCTATTCAAGCATCACATTCCTGAAAAAAGTGTCACCGAAATAAGAGAAGCGACAAATAAAGCCTGGGTGTTAGGAAATGATCGGTTCAAGCAACGCATTCAAAAGCGATTGGAGAGACGAGTTGAGCCGGAAGCCAGGGGTGGGGATAGAAAATCAGAACAATTCAAAATCAATCGAGTCTGACCCCATTGATGAGCGTGACGCCATTGATGATCGATCGAGTCTGACCCCATTGATGTTGATGATCGATCGAGTCTGACCCCATTGATGCGTGACCCATTGATGCGAAAACCAACACGAAATGACCATTAGCTCATATCTGGAAAAAACGGGGTCGCGGAGTAGCGCCGTTAAGGAGCGTTCGGAGACTAAAGGGCTGAGAGGAGCTGAGAGAGGTCGTGTTCATTGTGTGACCATCCCAATACGATAGTCATACAATGAACATGACCCCTCGTCTCGCTCGTCTCGTTCGCCATCTGACCACTGTCTTCATGCCCTGAAATGGCGGAGAGGGAGGGATTCGAACCCCCGGTGGGTTGCCCCACAACGGTTTTCAAGACCGCCGCTTTCGACCGCTCAGCCACCTCTCCTGTTCGGAGGACAGAAATCAGAGGACAGTGCCGGCGCGTATCAGTTTTGCGGTAGTCTCACGCGCCGTGAACGGCATTGCCCAGTTCTATTTGGGAAAAGAACGCTTCTTTTTCTACCGGGACGGCCTCGCCATTGGCACGCTTTTCTTCGATCCATAACCGCGCCAAATCCAGAGCGGCGGCCTTGGCGCCCTCGATCCCTTGACCATGGGTTGTTAAATCCAGCGCCGGAATATGCGCATAGTAGTAACCCGCAGGAAGGGATGTATCGTCAATCCTCTCATAAACAATCGAATAAATCATTTTTTGAGCGCCTCTTCCGAGCGGGTTCGATAAATCATCCTGGCACATGAGGCAACCGACGCACCGTATCGTGCAGTATCGCCTATTGATGGTAAGCAGAATACCCGAAAATACCTGCTATTGCTATTCGCGCCGGTTCGGTTATGCTATGAACTTCTCCGTGTTTACGGGGTCTTAGATTTCGAGTAACTACTCAAGGAGCCTGGCATGAATTCCCCTCAACCGATGATCGCTCGCTCGAGCACCGCGCTACCCGTCACCGCTAACAAGCTGATCCGCAATACCTACGCCCTGCTGGCGATGACGCTGTTGTTCAGCGCCGCCACGGCGGGTGTCTCTATGGTGTTGAATCTGCCGCATCCCGGCCTGATTATCACTTTGGTGGGTTATTTCGGTCTGCTGTATCTGACCCATAAACTGCAAAACAGCGTGTGGGGGCTGGCTGCGGTATTCGCCTTGACCGGCTTTATGGGGCTGACCCTGGGGCCGATTATCAACTACTATCTGAGTATGCCCAATGGCGGCCAAACCGTGATGCTCGCGCTGGGTGCTACCGGTGCAATCTTCCTCGGCCTGTCCGCGTATGCGATCACTACCCGCAAAGATTTCAGTTTCATGGGCGGGTTTTTGATGGCCGGCATACTGGTCGCCTTCCTGGCCGGGCTGGGCGCTATCTTCTTTAGTATGCCGGGGCTGGCGCTCGGCGTCTCGGCCATGTTCGTGATGCTGATGTGCGGGCTGATTCTCTACGAAACCAGCCAGATCATCCACGGCGGCGAGACCAATTATATCCTGGCCACTGTGACCTTGTATGTCAGCATCTATAACTTGTTCGCCAGCCTGCTGCATCTGCTGGGCGCCTTCAACAGCAGCGACGACTAACAAGCGAGATTGCACCCCTGAAAACCCCGGCTAGTCCGGGGTTTTTTATGTCTGAAATCCCAGGCGAGTGATGCTTTTGTGATAATCCGACGCTATTGTATAGGCGTAGGGTCACGGGATAGATGCGTGCGTAAAGTACTTGTTATTGAAGATGATCGGGATATCGCCCAGTTACTGCAGCTGCATTTGCGCGATCAGGATTGCGAGGTCGAGATCCAGCATGACGGCTTGGCCGGGCTGGAACGGGCGCGGGCGCGTCAATACGATTTGATTATTCTGGATCTCATGATTCCCGGCCTGGACGGGCTGGAAGTGTGTCGCCGCTTGCGCGCCAAGCCGCCGTACACGCTGATTCTGATGCTGACCGCCAAATCCACCGAGCTGGATCGAGTGCTGGGTCTGGAGATCGGCGCGGACGATTACCTCACCAAGCCTTTCAGCATCCGCGAGCTGCTGGCGCGGGTCAAGGCGCTGTTCCGGCGGCTCGACGCCATGAGCGTGCAGGCTGCGACGGAGGCGCCCAAGACCCTCTCGGCCGGCGAGCTTTTTATTGACGTAGACAAGCGCAAGGTCACGATACAAGGACAGGCGGTTGAACTCACCGCCAAGGAATTTTCCCTGCTGCTGCAATTCGCCCAGCACCCGGGCAAGGTCTATACCCGTTCGCAACTGCTGGATCTGGTCTGGCACTACGGCCACGACGGGTACGAGCACACCGTCAATTCCCACATCAACCGGCTGCGCGCCAAGATCGAGACCGACCCCGCGCAACCGCGCTATATTCACACGGTGTGGGGGGTGGGTTACAAGTTCGCCGATTCCCATGAGCTTAAAGCGCTGAGCGCCACCGAGCCGTCCTGATGTTCAAAACCCTCTCTGCGAGGCTGGCTGCGGTATTGCTGGGCCTGCTGTTACTGCTCGGTGTGTTGTACACCTGGGTGAATCTGGAGAGCGCGCGGATCCATCTGCAAGAAGTCAATCAAGAACTCAATTGGACGCTCGCCGAGCACATCGTCGCCGAAAAGATTCTCATGAAAGACCAGCAGGTCAATCAGCAGGCCCTGGAGGATCTCTTCAAGATGCTGATGGTCATCAATCCCAATATCGAGATTTATCTGCTCGACCCGCAAGGCAAGATACTGGCCTGCTCCACACCGGCCGAGCATTTGAAACGTAAATCCGTAAGCCTGGAGCCGATAAAGAAATTTTTGCAGCGCAGCCAACGCCCGCCGATCCTCGGCGATGACCCGCGTGACGCAGAGCGCCGTAAAGTGTTCTCGGCAGCGGTGATTCCACTCAATGCCGGTGGCGATAAAATTCTGTCGAGCCACCCGCCTACCGAAAGCGCCGCCATGTCGGGTTATCTGTACGTGGTGTTGGGCGGCGAGCAATACGAGTCCGCCG
>CAYUAZ010000113.1:0-7200 GCA_964442865.1 uncultured Gammaproteobacteria bacterium | reverse complement strand
GACGCCACGTGCCTTGAGCAGATCGGCCCACGTATCCATGGCGTTCCTTGCAGGCTGGGTGCGGCGTGAGAGGACGGTTGCTTCTTCCCGCTTGTCGGTGACGACCACTTCCATCGTTTGCCAGTGGGTGACCCATTTGACAGTATCGAATATACCTTCAAACCCGGCCTTGGCCGAGTCAGGATAGCCCGGATAGGCCTGCGCCACATCCGGACGTAGTATGCCGATCGTGAGCGGGATCCGGTATTGTCCGTTCAACACCACCTCAACCCGAGCTACGCCGGCTTTGGCCAAGGCCCAGCCGACCACCGTAGTCCGTCCGCTGTTGGGTGGTTGCGCTGACAACTTATCTATATAGCCGATTGCCGCGGGCTGCTTTATTGTGTAGGCGAAGTTAAGCCATTGGGGACGATGTTCTTTGATTAATATGTAACCGCTGCCGCCCACGACCAGGGTGGCGGCGCTCAGCAGCAGAATGGCTAACAAGCGGCGCTTATTAAAGTGAGTAGTCATGTTTTATTTTTTTGAAAACGTGTGCCTGGCTATTTTACCGCGCTTCAATCCCTAAAGAAGTTTTCGCTTATCGAGTTGAGAATCATATCCGGCTTACTGATCTCTGTTCGTACCATTCCCCAGCGTTGTTTGGATGCATCTACCGGAAAGGCAGAGAATCGTCCTGTCGAGTTGATAGCAACGCCATTAATAATGGCGGAGCTGTCATGGCGATCCTCAGCCGAGGCCCACGTAACGAAGAATTTACGGGAATAACCAGCGCTTATCACTATTGCATGGTTCCCAACCAGGTTTGTCCCTTCAGGACGTTGGAAATTGGCCAGCGTAATGAATTGATTGGGGGTGTTCCCCACTTGACGGTATCGAATCATGAAGCCGGGTACTTTGTATTCCTGGATACAATTAAAGAAGGCGTCCTGCTGATCGTAAGCCATCGGCCATTTTCCAGTTTTTTGCGCGATGTCCTCTGCCCAAAAATCCGGGTGCATGTACCCAAACACCAGTGGCGTTGTTAGTCCGTCGAGCAGGATACAGGCACGCTCGGGAACTTGATTGAAATCGGCTGATAGAATCATGTGATCGAACAATTTCCATTTCCACGCCTCCAGTGATTGGCTACGATACATAGCGGCGTTGCCGTAATCAGTTACCAAACTGAGCAGCATCGCCAGCCCCGCCATTATTCCAATCGCTAGCCGGCGTAGTGCGCCATGAGGGTTGCCAAGGGTTCCTGCACGGCCGACGATAGCGACGAGAATCAGCAGCACGCCGAAGTATGAAAAGTAGGTCACGGTGTAGGCCGGCGTGCCACGATGTACCCATGCCTGGTATTTGGGAGTCAACGCAAGCGGCAAGGAGGGTAACAAGAACAGCGCTATGCCGACCAAGAGTAGTGCAAAAAATCTTGCGTTGCTGGTATTGTTGGTGATGAAGCGTTGCGTCAGTGCTATGCCTGCGCCAACAAGGATCGCCTTGGTCAACCAGGCCACCTGCAGGTTCAGCAGGAAGTGCTCAATGCTGCGACGAAATCCTTCCGGCGATGCCGGAAATTCGTAGTGGATCTGGCTGAAATGGGAGTGAACATAGACTGGAAGCGACGCTTTGCTGAACTGCCAGACTACATCCCAAACATTGCCCCATTCCAGTCCGGCGAGATCAATCCGAGCGCCCTCATAAGTTGTCGGGAAATAGGCTCTCCAGGTGAGGTATATGCCTATGAACAGGCCAACGGCGGCGAATATCGGGAGTATCCGGGCGGCAACTGCTCGCGCGCCCTCTTTGTATCCATACAGCAAGGCCAATATAAAATAAATAACCGCATACATGACGAATGCTTCGTTCACCAGCAATGCAATAAACAGATAGATTGCCGCCTGGCACGCGCCGGATGAATCGTTCCCCTTAAGCGTGTTCCTGTAGGCGAGGAAGCTTAGCGCCAGGAAGAAAAGACCAAACTGAAAAATGAAAGGGTATGCTGCCAGAATGTGATGCTCCCACATGTTCTGGAGTAGGGCGCCAAAGAGTAACAAGCTTACTAGCCCATGATACGTAGAGTTCAGGTAACGGCTGACTGCCAGCGCGAATGCCAAGGCAGCGGCGACAATGCTCCCGATTTGAAGCGTCTTGAGAAATATTGGGCTGTCTAGAAGGTAAGGGACATAAGCCAGAGAGATGTGGAAAAAAAGCTGAAAGCGACCTTGCCCTTGGGCAGCTTCCAATGCCCGCTCCCATCTGTCAGGAGATTTCGCCCAGAGGGCATATTGGAAGTCGTCTGGCACGACATAGCCTGTCGTCAATAGGGGGTAGAGTGCAATTAGCAGAATAATTGCAATGCACGCCCATACAACGCTACGAACATCCAACCTGCTGAAATCGGACGTAGCTGTCATTTCATTTGACTATATTTTTGGGCGGGCAGTCTCAACATTCTAAATGCTAGCGCCGCGAGGATGACCAATGATACCAGGCTGATGATCCGGCCGATGACCTCTTCCTTTAGTGCGACTCGCTGAAGCGAAATTTGGTGTTGCCCGGCAGGGATCTTTACTGTCAGCAAACCATTGGCTAGCCCAGGCTGTATGCTGAGAGGTTCGCGCTGTTCACTAAGCGTTGCCGTCCATCCGGGATAGTAAAACTGTCTGAGTTGCAGCACGGCCTCGCGGTCCGCATGGGTTTCAACCTTGACACGAGCGTGATTCCATTCCAGCACCCGCGCAGTGCCTGCTCCGTTCAACAGCATCGCCTTGTCTTGCCGCCCCAGGTCAGTCAAGGATTTTTCATTAATATAAAGCTCGTCAGGCACCCATCTTGGGCGATATTCAGCCGTGATAAATCCTGTTTGGACGATCCCCACCATTTCCAGTTCTGCCACAGGTTTTAGATTGATAATTTTGAGGCCGGATACAAGTTGACTAGTGATGAGTACTGCGGCCAGCATCATCGGGATAGTCTGCCTGTACGTATAGGGTTTTTTGAGCGAAGAGAGTGCAATCGCCAACAAGGCGCTAGTCGCCAAGGTGGTGATAGTGAGAATACGCCAGGGAAACTGAATGAACCCGTGTTTTGGAATAATCCGCCAGACAGGTTCACTGAGCGGGTGGGTCATAAAGACCGTGAGCGCAACTATTAGCGCCCAAAATGTGGCCTCGCTTCTTGTTCTGGTGTTTTTCTGAACACGGCCGGCGATCCATGCGCATAAGGCGATGGCCACAGTGATGGTCAAAGCCTGAAGCATTTGTCTCCAAAGCACCTTAAGATCTTCCGATTCCGCAGAGGGGCCATAAAATAAAAATTTACTCTTAAAAAAGTCATGACTAGTGGAGAATATATTTCCCAGAGGGACCAGATCCTGGGTAGTCACCGCCGGAAAAAGAAAGAATGCGGAAAGCCCCGCCCCCAAGAGCATTGCCATGCTAGTGAGAATTAAGGCAGTCACTCGTTTGCCACGCTCGGCCATCCATAATGCGTAACATAGCGGGACGCCGGAGAACACCAGGGTGGTCAAAGGGTGTGTCATCACCAGCAGCGCGTAGCTCACCGCGACGCCGAGGATGGCTCTTCTGTTTCCACGAGTAATCTCGTGAGTGAAGTATAAAATCAGGGGTACCCAGGCAAAGGCCCAAAATTCTGCGAAGGCAAAACGCTGATAAAAGTCAATGCGAAGGTGGTAGGGTAATACCATATAAACCACGGCGGCGAACAACGCGGCGTTGGGGGTAGCAATTTTTCTGAGCCACAGATAGGCCGTAAGACCGGAAATGGCCAAGCCGAGCGAGGCCGATAAGCCCAGCGAATACCAGAAGCTCCATGTGCTGGGTAGTAGAAGTTTTAACAGGCCCGCAACGTAAAAAGGCAGGGGCGGGTAGAAATAAAATACCGGGCTTCCCAAACCGGCATTCGCGTCCATGAGCCATCTTGGATAAAGGTCACCGGATCCGAGTTGCTCGGCAAAAAGCCGGCCCCAGGTCACATGCCAGAACACATCATGGCCGTATATATATCCGGAAAAGATGACAGGGACAATTAAGGCGAGGCCGATGAGGGTGAGTGCGGTGCAATGAAAAATGCGGATGCGCCTCTCCTTAACGGAATGCATGTGCGATATCACCATGTTATTGGAAGCGTGAACAGAGGTACTATAACGCCACGCACAGCGTTTAGCGAGGATAGAGTACGATAGGTAGAGTCGAATTTCCTTTAAGATTCCAATTCTGTAATAAAACGACGTGGCTATGGCTGATGATAAGGGGAGACAGCGCCTGTGAGACGTAGGAGTAAGCTACTTTCTTTCCTGCCCACGCAGTACGGAATCCATCTCCTGGTCTGCCTGGCAGTAGCTGTTAATTTCCTCAACGTCTGGGCCAGCTTTTCATACGAGCGTTTGGATTTTGACGCCGCCCACTTTTATCTTCCTTACGCCGAGCAATTCTTGCGGGAAGGTCTGAACTTTTTGGCCACGGATAAATCGGTCTATTATACGCCGCTTTCTTATCTTTACCCGGCATTGTTGGGCGCTGATCTGCTCGCCGTCAAGGTTGCCAATATCATACTGTCTTGTCTGATGGTCATGCTGCTATTCCGAAGCGTGAGCCTGCTGCACTCCAGGCTGGCGGGGATACTGGCGGCCTTCCTGTTTGCATTGTCACCGTTGATTGCGCCGTGGATACCTACGGCATTAACCGAGCCTCCTTATCTCTTTCTGCTCGTTGTATGGCTGTGGGCGGTCAGCGAAATAGTTGTCAATCAGCGTGGAAGATTGGTGCCGGTGGCGGGTGTTGCCTTTGGGTTGGCCATCTTGGCGCGCGGTACGTTTATTTATTTTCTATATTTGCTCATCATTATTTTTGTTATAGCGCTGCTCATTAAACGGGAGCAGCGTGAGTTATACGGAAACCTGCTCTGGGCGCATTTGGTGGCCTTGATCTTTCCGCTGTTGTTCATCATTAAAAATTGGTGGCTGTTCGATTACCCGATGTTCGCCACCGGCGCCGGCAATGCCCTCTATTTCGGCAGCCATCCGCTCACCTATGGTTACGTGCCGACCTATTTCGGTCTGGTCTACGACGACGGATCAGTCCTGCAAGGTATGGCGGATCGCCTCAGTATCGCGGGCGATAATTTCCTCAAGAACGTAGGTCTCACCATGCTGGCGCAACGCGAGGGGGCTGACCTACTGTTGGCCTATTTTAATAAGACGATGGCCTTTCTGTTCGTTACCAAGGCCGAGCTGTCGGATTCTATTTTTAATATTCGCTCATTGCGGATTGCCGAGGTGATTCTGAGTGTTGTGGGTCTGTTTGCTGTGCGTCCTCTACTGATGCGCTGGCTGATAGGCGGGGCGCTGCTATATCAGATCGTCGTCCACATCCCCGTCAATTACGAGCATCGCTACAGCGTCGGAGCCCTGGATCTCTGGCTGATTGTATTTTCCGCCATAGGGATGGCTTATTTTATACACAACGCCATAACTCTTCGACAAAATTTCCCCTCCCCCTCATTGGGGGAGGGAGCCCCAGGCGGCAACATTTATGTAGCCATGTATATTGACAGTAGTCGGCGTGGTGGGTCGCCGCTGAAACTTGTCGCTGTGCTGATACTAATGTTCGCGGCTATCAGTTATGGTGAATGGCATCGGATTAATTCTCCACCGCTGATGCCCAATATTCTTGCCGTACCGCACGACGTAATATGGAAACGGGAAGGAAATGATTTGACCGCCTTGCAGGGTGTTGCCATTGTTTCGGAAGGGGAGGGGAGATACCGCCTGGATGGGGATTATCCGGCCTGGTATCTGCCCGTGCATAATGTAAAGGAACTATATTATGGTGCAAATTATGTGTTGAGCTTCACTCTCTCGGCGCAGGATGCGGGCGCTGAAAAAAACTGCCGGGGGCAGGTTTTCTACAAGAAACGTGACGCTGCGGAGTTTTTTGAGGGCCAGAGCATTGCTTACCTTATTCCCGCAGATGGACAACCACATAGTTACCACTTTGGTGCGACGCTCCCGCTGGGTCTTAACAGCGAGGGCGACCTTCGTCTCAGCGTTTATTGTCCCAAGGGAACGGTGGTCAAGCTGGAAGCGGTGTTTATTTCAATCCCTCAGGTGGGTAGTGTCTACCGGCAGCGTTATCTGGACAAAATCGCGGCTGGCGAGTAATCGGCAATAAAATGGGCGACCGTGAAAAATAATAAGACTGTCATTCCGAAAAAGAAGCCGCTCTGGGAGAGGCTGGGGCCGGGTCTTATCACCGGCGCGGCGGACGATGACCCAAGCGGCATTGCCACCTATTCCCAGGCCGGCGCCGGCTTCGGTTATGGGATGCTGTGGACGGCGTTCTTCACCTTCCCCCTCATGGTCGGTATCCAGAGCGTGAGCGCCCGCATCGGCCGGGTGACGGGCAACGGGCTCGCCGCCAATATCCGCCGGCATTATTCTCCCGGGCTCCTCTACGGTCTTGTCGGGCTGCTGCTGATTGCCAACACCATCAACATTGCCGCCCATATCGGCGCGATTGCGGCGGCGCTGAAGCTTCTCATCGGCGGACCGGCCCATTGGTATGCGATAGCCTTCGCCGTGGTGTCTCTGGTGCTGCAAATCTTTATTCCCTTTCCGCGCTATGCCCCCATTCTGAAGCTGCTGACCTTGGCGCTGTTCGCTTACGTGGCCACGGTGTTCGTCGTCGGGGTGCCGTGGGGCGAGGTGTTTGTGCGCACGCTGATGCCGTCCATATCGTTCAAAACGGAATACGTGGTCACGGTGGTTGCCGTGTTCGGCACCACCATCAGCCCCTATCTCTTCTTCTGGCAGGCCTCTCAGGAGGCGGAGGAGCAGCGGGCGGCGAAAGGTGAGAAGCCGCTGAAGGACGCGCCGGAACAGGCTCGCGCGCAATTACGGCGTATCAAGCTCGACACCTACATCGGGATGGGATTTTCCAACCTCGTCGCTTTCTTCATCATACTGACGGCAGCGGTGACCCTGCACCCGCACGGTGTCACGGACATTCAAACCTCCGCCCAGGCCGCCGAGGCGCTGCGCCCCCTGGCCGGCGAATTCGCGTTCGTGCTGTTCTCTGCAGGGATCATCGGCACGGGATTACTCGCCGTGCCGGTTCTCGCCGGCTCGGCCGCCTATGTCGCTGCGGAGGCGTCCAAGTCGGGCGTCGGACTTGGCCTCCCCCTTCCCGAGGC
>CAYUAZ010000112.1:0-7280 GCA_964442865.1 uncultured Gammaproteobacteria bacterium | reverse complement strand
GAGTGCACACCTTATCCGGCGAGCGTAGAGCAGGCGCGCGACTCGATGGAGATGTCATTACGCTGGGCGGCGCGCAGTAAACATGCGCACGGCGATAACCCGTCGGCCCTGTTTGGCATCGTGCAGGGCGGGATGTATGACGCTCTGCGTCAGCGCTCCCTGCAGGGGCTGATGGGGCTTGGCTTCGACGGCTACGCCATCGGCGGCCTGTCGGTGGGCGAGCCCAAGGCGGACCGGATGCGGGTCTTGCGAACGCTTTTACCGCAGATGCCGACCGATAAGCCGCGCTATTTGATGGGGGTAGGCACGCCCGAGGACATCGTCACGGCTGTCGAGCTAGGCATAGACATGTTCGACTGCGTCATGCCCACCCGCAACGCCCGCAATGGCCACCTGTTTGTGCACGGCGGTGAGATCCGCATCCGTAACAGCCAGTATCAATACGACACCCGCCCGCTGGACGAAAGCTGCCCTTGTTATACCTGCCGCAACTACAGCCGGGCGTACCTGCGCCACCTGGATAGGGCTCGTGAGATTCTGGGCGCAAGGCTCAACACTATCCATAATCTTTATTATTACCAGGCGCTGATGAGGGGCCTACGGGAGGCTATCAGCGGGGGGGTATTGGCGGATTTTATCGCCGGATTTTACGCAAAACGCGCCCAAAACCCCGTCGCTATGTCATAATTAAAAGGTAATTTATGACAACAAGGAAAACCCCATGAGTCTGTTTATCTCCGATGCTTGGGCGCAGGCCGCTCCCCCTGCCGGCCCCGAGGCAATGCTGACGAGCTTTTTGCCGCTGATTATTATCTTCGCGCTGTTTTATTTTCTGCTGATTCGCCCGCAGATGAAGCGTGCCAAGGAACACAAGATGCTGGTGGCGGCTCTGGGCAAGGACGATGAGGTGGTCACCAGCGGCGGCCTGCTGGGGCGCGTGACCCAGGTGGGAGAGGACTTCATCGTCCTCGAGGTGGCGCCCAACGTCCAGATCAAGGTACAAAGGCATGCGGTGTCGGGTGTGATGCCGAAAGGGACGATTAAGTCCGTATAACCTCTGGCCTCCTCTGAGACTTAACCCATGATTAATCAGTACCCGTTGTGGAAGTACCTGCTGGTCTTGATTATTGTTGTTGCGGGGGCGCTCTATTCGGTACCCAATCTGTACGGCGAAGACCCAGCCTTGCAGGTAAGCCCCACTCGCACCACAAAGGTGGACAACGCAACCCTCGCCCGGGTAGAGGATCTTCTCAAGCAGGATGCGCTGAGCTATAAGTCCATCGTTCTGGATACGCACGGGTTGCTAGTGCGCTTTGCCGATACCGAGATGCAACTGAAGGCTAAGGACAAGGTCAAGACGGCCCTGGGCAATGACTACGTGGCCGCCCTGAATCTTGCCCCCAGTACGCCAGGCTGGCTCACCGCCATCAAGGCCTTGCCCATGTACCTCGGCCTGGATTTGCGCGGTGGCGTGCACTTCCTGATGGAGGTGGATATGGTGGCCGCCGTCAAACAGTCCGAAGAGCGTTATGCGGGTGATTTGCGCAGCCTGTTCCGCGACAAAAAATTGCGTTATGTGACGATCACCCGCACCAGCAAGGGGGTAGAGATTAAATTCCGCAGCCGCGAGGAACGCGATCAGGCGCGTGACGCCGCACGTAAGGAATATGACAGTTTGGTGCTCAAGGACGAGGACAGCGGCAGCGATTATTATCTCTACGCCAGCCTGAGCGAGGCCGATCAGCGCGAGGTGCGCAAGCTGGCCCTGCAACAGAACATCACGACTCTACGCAACCGCGTGAATGAATTGGGTGTGTCCGAGCCTGTGATCCAGCAACAAGGTCAGGACAGGGTGGTCGTGCAGCTCCCCGGCGTGCAGGATACCGCGCGCGCCAAGGAGATCCTGGGCGCCACCGCCACCCTGGAGTTCCGTATGGTGGATGAGGGCCACAGCGTCGAGGACGCGATCGCCGGGCGTGTGCCCGCCGGTGCGCGGCTCTACAAAAAGCGTGAGGGCGGCCAGGTTCTGCTGAAGAGTCAGGTTATGCTCACCGGCGATTACATCACCGATGCCGCGTCCGGCATCGAGCAGCGCAACGGCGGTCCGGCGGTGTTCATCACCCTGGATGGCAAGGGCGCCGCCATCTTCAGCAACGCCACCAAGGAGAACGTCGGCAAGGCGATGGGCGTGGTGTTTATCGAAAACAAGACCGAGACGCGCAGCGTGGACGGCAAGCAGGAAAAAATCCGCAGCAAGGTCGAGGAGGTCATCAACGTCGCGGTGATACAGGAACAGCTCGGTAAACGCTTCCAGATCACCGGCCTGGACAGCACCACCGAGGCGCGCGATCTCGCGCTGCTGCTGCGCGCCGGTGCGCTCGCCGCGCCGCTCGAGATCATCGAGGAGCGCACGGTCGGCCCCAGCCTGGGCGCCGAAAACATCACCAAGGGTTTCAATTCCACGCTCATCGGATTCGCCGCGATCGCGCTGTTCATGACGGTTTACTACTATTTCTTCGGCGTGATCGCCAGCATCGCGCTCGCCGTCAACGTGCTGTTGTTGATCGCCGTATTGTCTCTGTTGCAGGCGACACTCACCTTGCCCGGTATAGCGGGTATTGCGCTCACCGTCGGCATGGCGATAGACGCCAACGTGCTGATCTTCGAACGCATCCGCGAGGAACTGCGCAACGGCAACAGCCCGCAAGCCAGCATCCATGCCGGTTATGACCGCGCCTTCGACACCATCCTGGACTCCAACATCACCACGCTGATTGCGGGTTTTGCGCTGTTCATGCTCGGTTCCGGGCCGGTACGCGGTTTCGCAGTGACCCTGTGCATCGGTATTCTGACCTCCATGTTCAGCGCCGTGATGGTGTCGCGCGCCGTCGTCAATTTGCTGTACGGCGGGCGGCGTAAGCTCGCCAAGCTCAGTATATAAAGAGGGCCGGACATGGAATTTTTCAGAATCAAGCGCGACATCCCCTTCATGCGTTCCGCGCGGCTCACGATCTTCATCTCCGCGTTGTTCTTCGTGGCGGCGGTGGGTCTGCTGGTTGTGCGCGGCCTCAACCTCAGCATCGAGTTTACCGGCGGCACGCTCGTCGAGGTGCGCTATCCGCAGGCTGCGGAACTGCAAAAAATCCGCAGCGAGTTGGCGAGTGACGGTTTCCAGGAGGCCTCCGTACAAAATTTCGGGACCTCACAAGACGTGATGATACGTCTGCCCGCCAGGAAGGGTGTGAGCAGTGCAAAGCTGAGCGAGGACATCCTGGCCAGCCTGCGCAAGCAGGACAGCGGGGTCGAGTTGCGGCGCGTGGAATTTGTGGGTCCCCAGGTTGGCGAGGAACTGGTCAACGACGGCGGACTGGCGCTGATCCTGGTCTCGATAGGCATCATGCTCTATCTCGCCATCCGCTTCGAATGGCGCTTTGCGGTCGGCGCTATCGTCGCCACGGCGCACGACGTGGTGATTGTCTTGGGCCTGTTTGCGCTGTTTCAGTGGGAGTTCTCACTCTCCGTGCTGGCGGCGATTCTGGCGCTGCTGGGCTATTCGGTGAACGACACCGTGGTGGTGTTCGACCGGATACGCGAAAACTTCCGCAAGATGCGCAAAGGAACCGTCGCCGAGATCATAGACAATGCCATCACCCGTACCTTGAGCCGCACCATCATGACCTCGGTCACCACCCAGCTCATGGTGTTCGCCATGCTGTTCCTGGGTGGTGAGGTGTTGTACTATTTCGCGCTCGCGCTCACCATCGGCATCGTGGTCGGCACCTATTCATCGGTGCTGGTGGCAAGCCCCATCGTCATGTGGCTCGGCATCTCGCGCGTCGACCTGGCGCCGGTCAAGAAAGAGGGCGAGGTGGATCTGCGGCCTTGATCCAATCCGCAAGCCTAACCGTCACGGGACTCCCGCAAGCCTTTGCTCGGGGGGACACCCTAAGCCTCACCCTGCGTTTTTCGGTTACCGATCTGTGCATCTTCGATCCCGTCCTGCGGGTCTTTATCCGCCGTCGTGGCGAGACGGCGCATCTGCTCGGCGCCGATACCCATCAAGGAAAGTTGTCCTTCCCGTGGCGGCCGCGCGGCGACTATTCATTCAGCTACAACTGCACGCCTTCCTTGCCGCAAGGTGACTACGAATTAGGCATCGGTTGGGGCACCGTGCGGGAAGTCCGCGATCCTGATGTTCTGCATCCCTTGCGCGTCTCGGCGGGCATGGCGGACGTATCGGCGGAAAATCCCAGCAACTGGGGTATGCCGGAGGAGACCCGTTTGCGCATAGAGAAATTATCCTGGCAAGCGGGCATGAAAAACTGGTTTCACCGTCACTTCTGTCATGCGGCCGGTGTCATTGGTGAAACTTTTTTAGCCCATACGCCGCTCCTCAAAGGGCGGATACTCGACATCGGCGGAGGCGATGGCGTTACTGATCTGAGTTTGCTCCTGCGTTACCGGCCGCAGCAACTAGTGGTCATGGATATCGTAGACTATATTGCCAAGCTTCCTCAGGTGGCCACGGAGAATGGGCTGCCGCTGGAACGGTTGCCTGACAACTTTGTTTTCGTGCGGCAAAGCTGTGAGTCGGTGCCCTATCCCGACGCGAGCTTCGATGTGGTGCTCTCTTGGGGCTCCGTAGAGCACATAGTAGGCGGCTACAAAAAAGCCCTCGACGAGGTTTGGCGGGTGCTCAAGCCGGGGGGTTTGTTTTTTGTAAATCCGGGTTTGTACTATTCTTCCTATGGCAGTCATCTGGGAGAATTTAGCGACGAGCCGCATCTTCACCTCAAGATTTCCGAAGAGAGCTTGCGCGCCGTGGTCATGAATGGCCGCCCCCGTTTGATGGACCGCGCCGGATTCGATGTCTCGAACGCCGAGTACTGGCGCTTTTACAAGGAATTAAACCGCATCAAGGTCGCGGAGTTCGAGGCCGAATTAAAGGCCTATGGGTACACCGTTGTCCGGGCCGCGTTGCGGGTCAATGACGTGGTCGAGTACAGTCCAGAGCTGCAACAATACAGTGTGCTTGACTTGGCGATAGAGGATGCCTTTTTTACTCTTCAGAAGCCTGCTGGCCTGGGCTCGTAGTGCTCTATAGCGAAACCGTTAATCCTGTCTCCAGTGTAGGGTAGAGAAGTGCCACGCCCAATTCTTCACGTATCCGGCGATTGTCCATGCGGCGCGACTCATTGAGATAGGAGAGCATCTCCGGGCTGAGCGTTCGCTGCGCCTCGGCCAGGCTAATTTGCGGCGGCTTGGGCAATCCCAGGCAGTCAGCTACCGCATTGAAGTAATCTGTCATAGTACTGTGTTCACCGTCACAGACATTATAGATTCTGCGGTTCGTTCCATGCTCCGCCGCCGCTACACAGACCCGGGCGAGATCATCGGCATGGATACGATTGGTATAGGGCGCCTCTTCTCTGCGCACCACGGGCAGACCTTGTTTGATGCGCCCAATCGGCAGCCGTCCGGGGCCATAGATGCCGCCCACACGCAAAATCACCACCGGTATTTTTTTGATTTGTCCCCAGTCGAGTAGGGCAGTCTCGGCGGCAAGGCGCGCCTTGGCCCGCAGTGTCTGCGGATTGGGCGGTGTGTCTTCGTTGACCCAGCCGCCTTGATGGTCGCCGTAGACCCCGCTGGTGCTCAGATAAACGATTTTGTTGGGGAGGCGGTCCGGGGGGACTGCGCCGAGAAAATGCGCCATGCGCAGATCGGCCCCGCCTCCCGGTGGCGGAGCGAAGTAATAAATCAGGGCGTTGTGAGCCGGCAAGGCGGTCAGCGAGCGGATATCGTCGAGATCGCCGTGGACGGCGGCGATCCCTTTCGACTCCAGCCGCGCCCGGCTCGCAGGGCTACGGGCAAGCCCGCTTACGGTAACCTCACGCGCTTGCCACAACTGCGCGACGCGCTCGCCGATATCGCCACAGCCGACGATGAATACGCTGCTAATCAAATTTCCTCTCCAAGCTGAAATCTAAGATAATAACGCACTCTATACCCCATAAGATCGGATATGAGCTTCAACGTATTAGTAAAGCCAAGTGACCACGCGTTTAGTATGGAGGCAGGTGAGACCGTCCTCAGTGCGGCGCTGCGGCATGGTTTTACCTTTCCTTACGGTTGCCGCAACGGCAGTTGTGGCGCCTGCAAGGGCATCGTGCTGGAAGGCAGGGTAGACTATGGCGTGTTCGAGCACAAGGCGCTCAGTGCGGCGGAGATCGCTGCTGGCAGGGCGTTGTTTTGCCAGGCCACGCCGCTCGCCGATCTAACGGTAGAGGTGGAGGAGGTGTCCGGCGTCAAGGGTATCGTGGTCAAGATTCTACCCGCACGGGTGGCGAAGATCGAGCAGCTCGCGCACGATGTGGCGCGTGTTTATCTCAAGCTGCCCGGCAATGAACGACTGCAATTCCTGGCCGGCCAGTACCTGGACATCCTGTTGCCGGGAGGGCGTCGGCGCAGCTTCTCCATCGCCAATGCTCCGCATGACGACGAGTTTATCGAGTTGCACATCCGCCAGATCGAGGGCGGGTGCTTTACCGGCGAGATTTTTTCGAATCTCAAGGAAAAGGCCATTCTGCGGTTGCAGGGGCCGCTCGGCAGCTTCTATCTGCGTGAGGACTCAGACCGGCCTATTATCTTCGCCGCAGGCGGCACCGGTTTTGGCCCGATCAAGGGCATCATAGAGCATGCCTTCGCGCGGGGAACGAGCCGCCCCATGCACCTGTATTGGGGGGGGCGCGCGCGCAGTGACCTTTATCTCCATGAGCTTGTACAGCGCTGGACCGAGGAGCACGCCAGCTTCACCTATACCTCCGTGTTATCGCAACCCGGTGATGAGGATCACTGGGCTGGCCGCCGCGGCTATGTGCAGGACGCCATCGCGCACGACTTTTCTGATTTGAGTGGCTACGATCTTTATGCCAGCGGCCCGCCTGGAATGGTGGAGGCGGCCCACAGAGCCGGTATTGAACATGGCCTCAAGCCGGGGAATTTCTACGCGGACCCGTTTGAGTTTTCCAAGGACATTCCTGTTGTAGTTGAGGAACTAGGCTCGTGATGACTCAGGCCCGCCGGTCAAACTCGCGCAGCAGCGGGAAATTTTCCACTGTGGCGAGTTTTTCGTTATTCCTGTTGGATCGCGTGGGGAGTGAGGTGGCGGGCGCCACGACGCGTTGCAGAGCCTTGCGGTAATACTCACGCGCGGCGTCTTTATCCTCCAGCTGTTCGAGCAGGCCGCCACGCACCTGGTCGGCCGCCGGGCGCGCCCC
>CAYUAZ010000111.1:0-7322 GCA_964442865.1 uncultured Gammaproteobacteria bacterium | reverse complement strand
GAATCTCCACCATATCGCCGATTTTTTTGTGCTTCAAGAACATGATGTTTTCCTTCTTTAATGTGTTGGGATAAATCCTACACCTAATTTGTGCCGTGTTTGCAGATGTTCTTGCTCACGCTCACGAGGTGCGTTTAGACGCAGAGTTTCCCCAGGTATTAATACTTACTCACGGTATTAGTACCTCCTATCACATGTGATGAAGGGCGGGGTGAGTTAGCTGAGAAGCACGGGGCCATGAGAAGCACGGGGCCAGGTCTATTTTCTTGACATAAGAAGCACGGGGCCAGAGAAGCACGGGGCCAGGTCTATTTTCTTGACATAATGGCCTGACTGAACTGTCTCTTTTTTTACTCCGCAAACATCTCCTGCAACACCGTTAATGTCTTCGCGGCTGTACTCGTATCGAGTTTGCCCATGCGTTTGACGAGGCGGGTTTTGTCCACGGTGCGGATTTGGTCGAGCACGATCTGACCTTTCTTGCGCTGGAAGGTAAGCGGGATGCGGGTGGGGTAGTCGCGGCCTTTGGTGGTCATGGGGGCGACGATAACGGTGCCGATGTGGAGGTTAATTTCATCGGGCGAGATGATGACGCATGGACGGGCCTTTCGGATTTCGTGGCCTTGGGGATCGAGGTTGAGGAGGTAAACGTCGAAACGGGAGACTACCAGCGCCATTCGCTTCTATCCCACTCGGTGGCCAAGGCAGTGTCTTCGTCAAGGAGCTTGTCGTCTTTGCGCTGAGCCATCCCGGAGAATGCTTCGGACCAACCGCTACGCGGCGCATGAACGGGGCGGATGGTGAGGACATTGTCTTCAACCTCGATCTCCACCGAATCCTTGAGGCGGCATTGTTCCAAGACGGATTTCGGTAGACGTATGCCTTTAGAGTTTCCAATGCGCACGATGTTGGCTTTCATGGCCAATGTCTCTTGCTCGAATTAATGGATGTAATCACATTGTAATTACGCTCTCGGTGGGTGTCAATGGCCGATTTGCAAGCATGGCTACTGCGTAGCGCAAGTGAACCTAGAAGTAGCCTCGGGATTCTTCGCTCATCTGGTTGCGCTGCGGTAATGCGGGTCTATCCAACAGCGCGGCAGTTTTTCATCGGAAGGAAAGACCAGATCATTCTTGTCAAATAACTCAGGCTCCGGCATTTCCTCGCCGGTGTGGAAGCGCCCCGACGCGGATGATTTGCAGGGGTCGAACAGGGCATCCACGTCAAGAATCTCCACCATATCGCCGATTTTTTTGTGCTTCAAGAACATGATGTTTTCCTTTTTAACGTGCTAGGGTAAATCCTACACTTTTTTATGCCGTGGGTGTGGGTATTCTTGTTCACGCTCACGTAGTGCGCTTAGACGCAGAGTTCGCCCAGGTATTAATACCTACTCACGGTATTAGTACCCTCCTATCACACGTGATGAAGGGCGGGATGAGTTAGCCGGTTGACTCAACCCTGCCCGCTGCTTATGATGGGATGCAGTTGATTCGGCTCAACACACACATTTTCAAGGAGAATATATGGAAAGCGCAACGTCGGGAGTGGCAGCTCAAAACGCAAATAACAGGCCGGTGATGTGGGGGGTAGTGGGCTGTATCGCCGCCGTTGGCTTTACCATGGCTTCTAGCGTGTGGGCCGCCAAGATGCAGGAGCCTCAGGTGGACTATTCGGCCGATAGCGTGATGGAGTCGGAAGGAATGGCGATGAAATCGCGTGTCTACCATTCACAGGGAAAGCAGCGCCAGGAGATGGGCGGCGGGGAGGGCATGGTCACAATCATCCGCCCCGACAAGAAAGTGGTATGGCAACTGATGGGCAATATGTATATGGAAATGGCCATGGATCAACAGGGCTCGGACGATCCGCACGAGATGGATGTGCAGCAGCGGACGGCGATGGGCGAGGAAGAGATTAACGGCGTCAAGACCACCAAGTACAAGGTGATCGCCACAGGAAAAGGCGGCAAGAAGTTCGGAGGCTTTTTCTGGACCACCAAGGATGGAATCACGATGAAGATGGATCTGTTGTACAAGGAAGGGAAAAATAAGGATCGCGTCTCCATCGAATTGAGTAATCTGAAAATCGAGGAGCAGGACCCGAAATTGTTTGAAATCCCTGCGGGTTACACCAAGAACGACATGGGCGCCATGATGGGGCGGGGAAAGTCGGCTGGAAAGCCGGGCGCGGATGAGATGCCGAAAGACATGGGCGGGGACGGTATGGACCCCGATAAGATGATGAAACAAATGATGGAACAGGCGCAGTAAAGGGGACTTATGCAGCGATGGCATAGATATGGCGCAGTGGTGCTGTTGTGGGTGGGTATTTCCGCAGTCGCTGTCGCGGATGACATCTGTGGCGGTTCGGTCGAGCAGGCGCAAATCGCCGCCCGCGACGCCGAGGTGGCCAAGGCCGAAAAATCCGGCAACAAGGCACAGGTCTTTCTGGCCTATCGGGGCGCGCTCGGCGCCGAATGTGTTTCGAGCGGCTTGGTGGCGAGGGCGCGTGCGAATCTGCCGAAGCTCGGCCAGGAACTCGCGGCCAAGGCCGAGGCCGATGGGGTGTTGTATAGCAAAGAGCCACCGCGCGCCGACGGCAAGACCTCGGCCTTTGCCTGGTTCGAGGCCAGCGGAAATTACGCCGAGGCGGATCGGGTGATGCTCAAGGCCGTGCATGCCAAGCCGGAGGATATAGAGTTATTCAAGGCGGCCTGGAATGTGGAAAGCTTGTCGGGCAGAGGGAACTATAAATCGTCGGTCGGCTATCGGCAGGAGTTGGAGAAGATTGCCAAGACCCATGCCGCGAAACTGATGTCGCTGGAAGAGCAGGACGCCAAGGGGCTTACAGCGGATGCGGGAACACTCGGTACTTCTGCGCACAAGTCGCTGGAGAAGTTGCAGCGCGCTGCGGGCTGGATGCAGTTCCTCCCGGAGGGGGACAAGCCGGCTAAAGTTCGCGCCGAGCAACGCGGCGACACCATCATGAAACGCGGCGACGCCGGGCTGATGGGCGGGGTGGCCATCAGCTATTACCAGTTCGCCGGCTCGCCGAAGGCGGCCCAAGTGGAGGCCAAAATGGAAGCGACCATGCGCGCAATGGAGAAGTCCAGCGAGAAGGGGAAAGACGCTATTGTAGAAAAAAACGAGGCGGATCAAACGAAATTCAAGAAGGGCCAGGCGGATCTCGAAAAGGAACTGGATTTCTAAAATTGGTTATCAGCTAAGGTCCCCGCGTATCGCCTTCACAAACATCTCCCGCATCTCGGCGGAGTTGACCGGGCGCGGGTTGCCGCCGGTGGAGGGATCGGCGACGGCCATCGGTGTGAGTATGTCGAGATCGGTTTCCTTGACGCCCAGTTCCGCGAGCGTGTGGGGGATGCCGATCTCCTTGCGGAGCGCCAGCACCCAATCCATAATCGCTTGAAAACCCGGATTCGGCAGCGCGAGGTAGCGCGCCAGCCGGGTGAGCCGTTCTTCGATGGCCGGGCGGTTGAAGACCAGCACGTAGGGCATCACTACGGCATTGGTTTCGCCGTGATGCGAGTTGTAGATCGCGCCCACCGGATGGCTGAGCGAGTGGATGGCGCCGAGACCTTTCTGAAACGCGGCGGCGCCCATGCTGGCCGCCGCCAGCATGTAGGCGCGCGCGGCGATGTTGCTCCCGTCTTTTACCGCGACCGGTAACCATTCCTTGATAAGACGCATCGCTTCCAGCGCGATGCCGTCGGCAAGCGGGTGAAAGCCGGGGGCGCAGTAGGCCTCAAGGTTGTGCGCCAGCGCATCCATGCCGGTGGCGGCGGTGATGCGCGGCGGCAGTCTCACGGTGAGTTCGGGATCGGAAATCACCACCGCCGGCAGCATGCGCGGATGGAAGATGATTTTCTTGGTGTGCGTCGCCTCGTCGAGGATGACCGAGGCGCGACCGACCTCGGAGCCGGTGCCGGCGGTGGTCGGTACGGCGATGGTCGGCGCCATGCCGGCGACGTTGACGCGCGTGTACCAGTCGTCACGATCCTCGAAATCCCACAACGGCCGCGTCTGTCCGGTCATCAACGCGATGGCCTTGCCGACGTCGAGAGCGCTGCCGCCGCCAAAGGCGATGACGCCATCGCAGCCGCTTTGCTTGTAGTAAGCGACACCGTCGTCAACATTTTTCCCGACCGGGTTGGCCTGAATGTCCGAAAAAACATTATCGCCGAGTCCCGCTGCACGCAGCGACGCCAGCACGCTTTCCAGCATCGGCAGTTTGCGCAGGCCCGGATCGGTGACGAGCAGCGGACGCCGCATGCCGAGTTCCTTGCACACGTCAGGCAGTTCGGCGATACGTCCGGGCCCGAAGCGCACCGCAGTGGGATAATTCCAATTACGGGTGAGTGTTTTTGGATCAATGCTCATGAGGTTATGTCTCGATACGCAGGTGATAGGATTTGGGGCGCGTCAACTGCTGATAGCCGAGGTGCGACAGCGTGCAGCCATAACCGGAATCCTTGACGCCGCACCAGGCCAGCGCCGGATCGAGATAGTCGCAGCGGTTCATGAACCAGGTGCCGGTTTCGACACGCTCGCCGATGGCCAGCGCCGCCCCGGAGTCGGATGTCCAGATGGCGGCCGTGAGGCCGTAGGCGCTGTCGTTCATGAGGGTGATCGCCTCTTCATCATTCTTCACTTTCATGATGCCGATCACCGGCGCGAAACTTTCTTCGCGCATCAGGCGCATGGAGTGATTGACATTCACCAGCACCTGCGGCGCCATGTAGGGCGTGCCGATTTGGTCGGCGGGAAATTCCTTGGGATCTATCAGAGAGACGGCGCCCGAAGCGATGGCCTCGGCGACCTGGCCGCGCGCGGACCCGGCGGCGCGCGCGCGCACCATCGGCCCCAGATTGACGTTGGGATCGAGCGGGTTGCCGAGACGGTATTGCCGCGTGAGTTTTACGAAGCCGTCAACAAATTCATCGTACATTTTTTCGTGTACGTAGATGCGTTCGATGGCGCAGCAGGACTGGCCGGAATTAAAGAACGCGCCGTCAACGAGATTCTCGACGGCGTGGGCCAGGTTCGCGTCGTGGCGGACATAGGCCGGGTCCTTGCCGCCCAGCTCCAGACCTGCGCCGATGAAGCGTCCGACGGCAGCCTGCCGCACCGCATGGCCGCCGGCAACCGAACCGGTGAAGCTGACGAAATCTATTTGCGGCGCGGCGATCATGTTCGAGATTTGTTCATGGGTGCAGTGCAGAAACTGGAACACGCCCTCCGGCAGCCCCGCCTCCGCGAAACATTCGGCGTAGCGCTCCGCGCACAGCGGGGTTTGATTCGAGTGCTTGAGAATCACCGTGTTGCCGGCCAGCAGCGCCGGGACCACCGAATTCACCGAGGTGAGATAGGGGTAGTTCCAGGGCGCCACGACCAGCACCACGCCCACCGGCTCGCGGCGGATGAAACGGCGAAAGCCCGGTTTCGGAGCGGCGTCAATGTCGGCCAGCGCCTCGGGCGCGATGGACACCATGTAACGGGCGCGCTCCTCGAAGCCGCGCACTTCGCCCGGCGACTGGCTCACCGGCCGCCCCATCTGCCAGGAGATTTCCTCTGCAATGGCCTGCCCGCGGGCCACGAAGGCGGCGATGAAGCGCGTCACGATGGTGCTGCGCTCCGCGAGCGGTATGCGTTTCCACTGCGCCTGAGCCTGACGGGCGCGCGCCATGACGCGCTGGATCGCGGCGTCGGTGGCCAGCGGCCGTTCCATGTAAACGCTGCCGTCAACCGGGGAGATGGTTTTCTGAAGTTGGGTCATCGAGAGGCGGGGATCAGAGGCTAGGGGTTAGGGTTTAGATGATTTCGAAGTAGCGTTCCAGCTCCCAGTCGGTTACGGCCTTGCGGAACTGCCGTTCCTCCCACTCGCGGGTAGCGGCGAAGTGCTCGACGAACACATCGCCGAAACAGGCGCGCGCGGCCTTCGAGGCCTTCAGCCGCTGCGCCGCTTCCCACAATGTGGCCGGCAGCGCACCCTTGGTCGAAGGCTGCTGGTCGTAGGCGTTACCCGTGACCGGCTTGGTCAGTTCCAGTTTGTGCTCGATACCCCACAAGCCGGAACCAAGCGCGACGGCGAGACCAAGATAGGGATTGCAGTCGGCGGCCGCGATGCGGTACTCCACGCGCTGACTCTTCTCCGAGCCGGGGATCACGCGCAGCGCGCAGGTGCGATTCTCCACGCCCCAGGTGGCGTGCGTGGGCGCCCAGTAGCCGGGTACCAGGCGCGTATATGAATTGACGGTGCTGGCCACCATCGCCAGAAATTCCGGCATCAGTAATTGTTGACCGGCGACGAAATGTCGCATGGTCTTGCTCATGCTGTGCGGACCCTTGGCATCGTGAAACACCGGCTTGCCAGTTTTGTTTTTGAGCGAGACATGGATGTGGCCACTCTGGCCCGGCAGATTGGGTGACCACTTCGCCATGAAGGTCGCCATCCGTCCGCGACGCTGAGCATGGATCTTGATGAAGGTCTTGAACAGCGTCGCTTTGTCGGCGGCGGCCAGCCCCTCGTCCACTGTGAGCGCCGCTTCCAGCACGCCAGGGCCGGTCTCCTCGTGCAGTCCCTCGATCTGAAAGCGCATCTTTTCGCATAACTCCAGGGTTTCGAGGTAATACTCGGAGTGCACCGAGTTGCGGATCGTCGAATAACCGAAAAATCCCGGCGCCATCGGCTTGAGGTCGCGGTAGTGCTTGGCGCGCACCGAATCCGGTGTCTCGTCGAACACAAAGTACTCGAATTCGAAACCGGCATAGGCCTCGAAACCCATACGGCGCGCCTTGTCCAGCACCCGCCGCAGTACGCCGCGCGGGCAGGGCGCCGCGTCGTCGGTAAACTCGACCAGAAAGAACAGCATGTTGGGCTCGAACGGGATATCGCGGCAGGTGCCGGGCAGTATTCGCACCTCTGCGTCCGGATAACCGGTATGCCAGCCAGTGTAGGCGACGTTATCGTACAGTTGATCTGCGGAATCCCAGCCCAGCACCACGTTGCAGAAGCCGAAGCCATTATCCAGGGCGCTGAAGAATTTATCGCGGGAGATATATTTGCCGCGCAGGATGCCGTCAATATCAAACACGCCGACCTTGATGTGGGTCAGCTTGCGTTCGGTGACGATCTTTTTCGCGTCGGCGGCGGTTTTTACATCCTCGGGTTTTATGGGCATATTCAGTCAGTTTAGGATATGAGAAAGACACGCCTGGTACGGGGGCTCCCGTACCAGGGTACTGCCGATTAAGTCTTATCGAACCCCGCCCGGCAGCCCCCCTTTAGCCCAAAATGTTCCC
>CAYUAZ010000110.1:0-7343 GCA_964442865.1 uncultured Gammaproteobacteria bacterium | reverse complement strand
CCACAACCACTCCCGCGGCTGCAGCACCTCGACGTCCAGCCGGATGGTCAACGGCACTCCGCTCTCCAGCGCCTCCATCACGTCCGGGTTGAAGTGGTACGAAATCCGCGCATTCAGCACATAGACCTCTTCCGTGAGATGAGTGTCGGCGTGCTCCACCACAAAACGTTCCAGAGGTTTAGCGCCCTCTGCGGCGCGCGCCGCGCCCACACACGCTAAGGACAATAGTCCCAGCAGGGTGACTGCCTTAAATCTTGCGCAAGCGTGCATAATAAAATCCATCCATGCCCTGTTCCCCCGGCAAGATATAGTCGCCCACGGAAGCGACCGCCTGCCCGTGCCAGTCGAACCGTATTTCATCGGCGCGCGCATCCGGGTGGCTGGCAAGAAAATGTTGTATCGGTTGCTCATTCTCCTGCTTGAGGATCGAACAGGTGACATACAACAGCATACCGCCTGCGCGCAGCAAGGGCCACAACGCCGTCAGCATCGCTTGTTGCAGGCGGCTCTGGTTCTCGATATCGGCCGGGGTGCGCAACTGTTTGATGTCCGGGTGACGGCGGATCACGCCGACGCCCGAACAGGGCGCGTCGAGCAGGATGCGATCGAATAATTCGCCATCCCACCAATCCTGCGGACGGCTCGCATCGCCCGTCACCAGCCGCGCCTCCAACCCCAGCCTGGTGAGATTTTCCCGGATGCGCGCGCTGCGCCGCTCATCACTGTCCACGGCCACCAGTTCGCCCAGTTCGGGTTGCAGTTCCAGGATGTGACAGGTCTTGCCGCCCGGCGCGGCGCAGGCGTCGAGGATGCGCTCGCCAGGCTGCGCGCCGAGCAGCAGCGCCGCCTGCTGGGCCGCGGCGTCCTGCACCGACACCAGACCCTGCTGAAAACCGGGCAGCGCATCCACGCTCACGGGCTCTTCCAGCAACACCGCCTGCGGGCTGTGCGGCGAAGCGCCGGCCTTTATGCCCGCCGCAGGTCGCTCCCGGCTTCCTGCCTCCCGCGACACTAGTACGTCCCTGTACGTCGCGAGTTGCTCCAGATAGGCCTCGCGCGTGGTGCGTCGGGTGTTGACGCGCAGCCACAGCGGCGGTCGTTCGTTATTGGCCTTGACGATGGCGGGCCATTGTTCGGGCCAGTCCTGCCGCAGCCGCTCCAGCAACCAGGCCGGGTGAGCATAGCGGGCCTCATCCGCTACATCGAGCTCGGCCAGCAGCGCGTCTCTGTTGCGCAAAAAATTACGCAGCGTCGCATTGATAAGCCCCTTGGCCCAGGGCTTGCCCAAGTCCTTGCAGGCCGCAACCGTCTGATCCACGGCCGCGTGCGTCGCCACCCGCAGGTAGAGCAGTTGATAGAGACCCACCAGCAGCAGCACATGAATCGCCGTATCGGTGATGGGTTTGTGCAGCAGACGCGCGGCCAGCGCGGCCAGGCGCAACCGCCAGCGCAGCACACCGTAGCAAAGCTCCTGCACCAGCCCGCGCGCGCCCTCTTCGACCTCGGACAGCACCGGCGGCAGCGCCTTATCGAGCGACTGTCCTTGCTCTAACACCTGGACCAGTGCTCGAACTGCCGCGGCGCGGGGGTTTGCGTAACTCTGTGCAGAGTGCAGCGCAGCCATCATTCCAGCCTGCACCCTTCCAGGTGCTGCGCATTGACAAAATCCGCCGCCGTGATCGCCCGCCCGCCCGGAAGCTGCATTTCCAATAGTCGCAGCACGCCGCGCCCGGTAGCGACATCAACGCCATCCCGGCCGGCGCGCAAAATGCTCCCCGGCTCTGCATCACCCATTTCATTTAACGGCTGGGCAAACCAGATGCGCAGGGTGCGGGTTGCGCGGCCGAGCGCGTGCAGGGTGGTCGGCGCAACCGGGCGCGGGTGGAAGGGCCGCACCTTGCGGGCCAGCGCAACGGCCCCGTCCCGCCAGTCCAGCACGGCCTCTTGTTTGGACAGTTTGGCCGCATAGCAGGCCTCGGTCTCACCTTGGGGACGAGGGGTGATCGCGCCCTCTTGCAGCGGGCCCAGCGTTTCGATCAGCAGCTCGGCCCCCAACGTAGCCAGACGGTCATGCAGGGTTGCGGCGCTATCCGTGGTTAATATCGGGCATGCACGCTGCGCCAGGATGGCTCCGGTGTCCAGGCCCTCGTCCATCTGCATCAGGGTGATGCCGGTCTGTGCATCGCCCGCCAGGATGGCGCGCTGGATGGGCGCCGCGCCGCGCCAGCGCGGCAACAGCGAGGCGTGGATATTGACACAGCCGAGCCGTGGCGCGCTCAGCACTGCGGCGGGCAATAGCAGCCCGTAGGCCACCACCACCATGAGATCGGCGCGCAGATCACGCAGCGCCTGTTGCGCCGAGGGTTCTTTGAGACTGGGCGGTTGCAGCACGGCAATATGATGGCCCAGCGCAAGCTGTTTGACCGGGCTGGCCTGCAGGCTGCGGCCGCGCCCGGCTGGCCGATCCGGCTGGGTATACACGGCACAGACCGGGTGCGCCGAATCCAGCAGAACCTGCAATGCCGGCAGCGCGAACGCGGGGGTACCGGCAAAGATGACTCTAAGCGGCCTCACAAGGTGTGGCGCGATACCCTACCCATGAATCTCGGCCGAAGGCCGCACTGCTTTCCTTCTCCCGCTTTCGGGAGAAGGTGGCCCGAAGGGCCGGAAGAGGGGGAGGTCGGCGGGTTCATAGACTCAGGCGGCGACGATGGGGGTCGGACGACCTCTCCATTTTCTCCTGCTTCGCCAGCCGCTTTTGGAGGCGCTGTTTCTTAAGGGCGGAGAGATAATCCACGAACAGCCTGCCGTCGAGGTGATCCAACTCATGCTGGATGCAGACCGCGAGCAGACCCTCCGCCTCCATCTCGAACGGCCGTCCATCTTTCCCCAAGGCGCGCACCTCGATCTTGCTGGCGCGTTCGACCACCTCGAATTCATCGGGCACCGACAGACAGCCTTCTTCCGAGCTGACCTCGCCTTCGCGGGACAGGATCTCAGGGTTGATGAGGCACAGCGGCTCATCGTGCGTCAGGGAAATATCTATCACCACCACGCGCTTGCTCACGGCGATCTGCGGCGCGGCGAGGCCGATCCCCGGCGCGGCGTAGAGGGTCTCGAACATATCGTCCACCAGTTTGCGCAGGGCGTCGTCCACCACGGCCACCGGCGCCGCCTTAAGGCGCAGGCGCGGATCGGGAAAATGCAGTATTGGTAGCAAGGCCATACGAACTCGATTGGACAGCGGTCGTGACAATGTTTAATCTATAGATTATAAAGGAAAAGGCTACCCCCCGCATAGAGGTGGCGGCCGGCAATGTTAGCTAAAAGGGGGCACCCGTGACGATGAAAAAATGCTTCGGTATCTTGCTCGCGCTGAGCATCACCAGTGTTGCCGCTGCGCCTGTAGAACTCAATACCAATCACCCCGACAGTTACACCGTGGTCAAAGGCGACACACTGTGGGACATCGCGGGACGGTTTCTCGCCAAGCCCTGGCACTGGCCGAAGATCTGGAAGGCCAATCCCGACATCAAGAACCCCAATCTGATCTATCCCGGTGATGTGGTCGTGCTCACCTACCAGGACGGCCAGCCCAGGCTTGGCCTGCAACGCGGCTCGCTACGCGGCAGTACCGTAAAACTTTCGCCGCGCACCCGCAGCACCGCCCTGGAACGCCCCATTCCCACCATCCCCTATGAGGCCATCGCCCCGTTCCTGACCAAGCCGCGCGTCGTCACCCAGGAAGAGATGGCGGCCGCCCCCTACATCGTCGCGAGCGCCGGCGAACACCTGGCCAGCGGCACCGGCGATCGCGTCTATGTGCGCGGGCTGAAGGAAACCCCGGCCGGCCGCTACCACATCCTGCGCCTCGGCCAGCCCTACCGCAAGCCGCCCCCCGTGAAGCCGGAGGACAACAAGACCGAGCCGCCGATCATGGACCCGGAGCAGGTACACAAAAAAGACCAACTGCCCAAGCCGGAAGCCGAGATCCTCGGTTACGAAGCCATTTATGTCGGCGAGGCCAAGGTAGAAAAATGGGGCGATCCGGTCACCACCCTGACCCTGCAGCGCGCCGAGCGCGAGACCGTCATCGGCGATCGTTTGCTGCCCATCACCGGCGAGCGCTACGAACAAAATTTCTTCCCTCACCCCCCCAAAGCCACCGTCGAGGGCAGCATCATCTCGATCTTTGAGGGCGTCAGAAGCCTCGGCCGTTACCAGGTCGTCGCGCTCGATCTCGGCACGGATCAAGGCATGGATCAAGGCACCGTGCTCGCCGTCTATCAACGCGGCCAGGCCGTGCGCGACATCGTCAGCCCGCCGTCGGATGACACCGTCCAGCTCCCCGATGAACAGGCCGGTGTCCTCATCGTATTCCGCAGCTACGACCGCATCAGCTACGCCCTGGTGATGGAGGCGACCGGACCGCTGCGGCTGCATGATGTGGTGAGAAATCCTTAAAAAGCAGGGGCTAGGATCTAGGGGCTAGGGAATAGGGAAAAACATGCTAGCCCCTAGCCCCTAGCCCCTAGCCCCTGTAGTCATGAAAACCCCGGCCGCCGCCGAACACGAGATCGCCTGGCTGGCGGAGCCTCACCATCACCTCATCACCCTCTCCGACCCGCGCTATCCTCCACTGCTGCGCGAGATCGCCGACCCGCCCGCCGCGCTGTACGTGATCGGCGACCCCGCTGTCCTGTCATCCACCCAACTGGGCATCGTCGGCAGCCGCAACCCGACACCGGGCGGCAGCGAGACCGCGCATGCCTTTGCGACCTATCTCACTTTATCAGGGCTGACCATCACCAGCGGGCTGGCCATGGGCGTAGACGCCGCCGCGCATCGCGGCGCGCTGGTTGCGGGGGGTAAAACCATCGCCGTCGCCGGGACCGGGCTTGATCGCGTCTACCCGGCGCGGCACCGCGAACTCGCCCATCAGATCGCCGCACAGGGGGCGCTGATCTCGGAATTTCCGCTCGGCACACCGGCCCTGGCCTTTAATTTCCCGCGCCGCAACCGCATCATCAGCGGCCTCAGCCTGGGGGTACTGGTGGTCGAAGCGGCGCTGCAAAGCGGTTCACTCATCACCGCGCGGCTGGCCGCCGAGCAAGGCCGTGAGGTGTTCGCCATCCCCGGCTCCATCCACAACCCGTTGGCGCGCGGCTGCCATGCGCTGATTCGGCAGGGGGCCAAACTCGTCGAAACAGCGGCCGACATACTGGAAGAGCTGGGTCCAATAGCCCAGCTTAGCGTCCCGGCGCGCCAAACTGACGGCGTGGGGAACATAACATCCGGGCTGGGTGTCGAAGCTATGACACTGCTCGAGTGCCTGGGTTTTGACCCCACCCCGGTGGACAGCCTGATTGAACGCAGTGGATTGACGCCGGAGGCGGTTTCCTCCATGCTTCTGGTACTGGAATTGCAAGGCCATGTGGTATCGGCACCCGGCGGACACTATAACCGCGTGATTAAGAGGATATGACATGAAGGAAAATGTACTCGATGTGCTGATGTACCTTTTCGAGAACTACATGGACGAAGAGGTCGAAGTCAACTCCGATCAAGAGACCCTCATGGCGGAACTACTGGAGGCGGGTTTCCCGCGCAGCGAGATCAGCAAGGCCTTTGCGTGGATGGACGGCCTGGCCGCGCTACGACAACATCATCCGGTCGAGACTTTTTCCAACAGCCAGTCCATCCGCATATACACCGAACGCGAACAGGGCAAACTGGGCACCGAGCTGCGCGGCTTCCTGCAATTTTTGGAAGAGGTCGGCGTGCTCGACCAACGCAACCGCGAGCTGGTGATAGACCGCGTGATGGCGCTGGAGACCGAAGAGATTGACCTCGACCAGGTCAAATGGGTGGTCTTGATGGTCCTGTTCAACCAACCGGGCCAGGAGGCCGCCGTCGCCTGGATGGAAGACCTGGTCTATGAAGAAATGACCGGCACGATGCATTAACGGCAGGTGCAAAAAACACCAAGAACACACCACAAATTAACCGCCAGATTCTTTACAAGCCCGCTTACGCGGGCTTTGCTTTATAAAGCATGTAGGGCCGAATTCATTCGGCCAGCGTGCGAATGAGTTCGCACCTACACCAGGTTTAATATGAAATACCTCGTCATCGTCGAATCGCCCGCCAAGGCGAAGACCATCAAAAAATATCTCGGCAAGGACTTTGAAGTCCTCGCCTCGTACGGTCACGTGCGCGATCTGCTGCCCAAGGAAGGCGCGGTGGATCCCGACCACGACTTCGCGATGAAATATCAGCTCATCGAAAAAAATGAGAAGCACGTAGACGCCATCGCCAAGGCCATGAAAAAGGCCGACGCGCTGTATCTTGCCACCGACCCGGATCGTGAAGGCGAGGCCATTTCCTGGCATCTGTACGAAATCCTCAAGGAAAAGAAATTACTCAAGGGCAAGGACGTCAAGCGCGTGGTGTTTTACGAGATCACCAAGCGTGCGGTGAACGAGGCCGTCGCCCAGCCGCGCGAACTCTCCACCGAACTGGTCAACGCCCAGCAGGCGCGGCGCGCGCTGGATTATCTGGTGGGCTTCAACCTGTCGCCGCTGCTGTGGAAAAAAATCCGCCGCGGACTCTCCGCCGGCCGCGTGCAGAGCCCGGCGTTACGCATGATCGTCGAGCGCGAGCTGGAGATCGAAAAATTCATTCCCCGCGAATACTGGACAGTCGAGGCTCAGGCCGCCTGCAAGGCCCAGAATTTCAGCGCCAAGCTCACCGAGTACCAGGGTAAAAAGATCACCCAGTTCAGCATCACCGACACCGCCCATGCCCACGAGGCGCAGGCCGAGCTGCTTACCTCCGCAGCGGGCAAACTGGTGGTCGGCAAGGTAGACAAGAAGCAGCGCAAGCGCAACCCGGCGGCGCCCTTCACCACCTCCACCTTGCAGCAGGAGGCCGCGCGCAAGCTCGGCTTCACCACCCAACGCACCATGCGTACCGCGCAACAATTGTACGAAGGTATTGATGTCGGCGGTGGCAGCGTCGGTCTCATCAGCTACATGCGCACCGACTCGGTGAATCTCGCGCAAGAGGCGCTGGATGAAATCCGCGCCCTCATCGCCACCCGCTACGGCAGCAACAACGTCCCCGCGCAAGCACAGTTCTACAAGAACAAATCCAAGAACGCCCAGGAGGCCCACGAGGCGATACGCCCGACCTCGGCGGAACGGGTGCCCGAGACCATCAAGGAATTCCTCAGCGCGGATCAATTAAAACTTTATCAACTCATCTGGAAACGCACCGTCGCCTCGCAGATGATCCACGCCACCATAGACACCGTGGCGGTGGATCTGCGCGCAGGCGACGCC
>CAYUAZ010000109.1:0-7343 GCA_964442865.1 uncultured Gammaproteobacteria bacterium | reverse complement strand
TTGGCCAGCCCTGGTGGACGGTTAAAGTTGACCCCCCGGAGGCTGTGACCATCGTCACCGCCGGCACCGCCGGCACCGGGGCCTGCCGCCGGAGCGGGAGTAACCTGGGTCGGGTCTTGACCCGCCTGGATGGCGGCCTGGATAGCCTCTACGTCAGCGGCCTGGCCGGTATCGCCCTGGGCCAGCAGCGGGCCCTGCAGCACGCTGCTATCCAACGCCGCCTCGGAATTCCGGCCCAACTCGAAATGGCCGCCGGTGTTGAGGGTGATCTGGATAAAGCTGAGATCGGCTGTTTTGATGATGTCGTCCAGGTAAACAACATCTCCCACTTTCAGAATCCGCGCCACGCCGTCCGCGCCGGTGGCGGTGACGGCGCCGCTGATGACTTTGACGGTGCCGATCTGCTGCCCGAGGGGGTTGCCGGTGGTGGAGGTATTAGAGGTTGTCTTGGCCATGTTCAGGTACTCGCTTTTGGTTAAGGGGCTACTGCAATGGTTGCTACTATCCGCGTTTCCGATGCGCCTGACTATTGGACGTTGGTACCATGTACGTTGGTACTAGGGGCTGGGGGCTGGGGGCTAGGGGCTAGGGGCTAGGGATTGCAGCACGTGCTACACGTTAAGGTTGACAATTATATCTTTATAGTTGACAATAACAAGTGTTAAGGTTGTTAATGCTATAGAGGGATGTTGCAAATGACCAGGGTCAGGGCCAGAGGCGAGGACATCCGCCGGTTTATTTTGGAGCATGTCGAAAAACACCCTGCGGACATAAGCAAAGTAACCGCTGAGCAGTTTGTGATTACCCGCCAGGCGGTCAATAAGCACCTTCAAAAGCTCACCTCGGAACATGCCCTTGCAGAAACGGGGCGCACACGCAACCGGATTTATAAGCTCTGCCCGCTATCGGAGTGGCGGAAGACTTATCATATCAACCCGGAGCTGGCCGAAGACCTGGTGTGGACGAACGAGGTGCGCTCCGCTATTGGCCCCATGCCGGATAACGTCTTGAACATTTGGCATTACGGGTTTACCGAGATGTTTAATAACGCGATAGATCATTCGGGTGGCTCGCAGATACGGGTTCACGTAAAGAAATCAGCCGCTACCACTGAAATGCTATTGAGTGACGACGGAATCGGGATTTTCAGGAAGATTCAGACAGAATTGAATTTGCTCGACGAGCGGCACGCGGTTCTGGAATTATCGAAAGGCAAACTTACCACCGACCCCAAGCGTCACACTGGCGAAGGTATCTTTTTTACATCCAGAATGTTCGATTCGTTCGCCATTCTATCCGGGGACGTACACTTCAGTCACGATTTCGGCGATCCCGAGGATTGGATATTAGAGATGGATCGCTTCAGTAGCGGCACCTTGGTGTGGATGAAGGTTAATAACCACACGTCAAGAACAACGAAAAAAATATTCGACCAATTCACCGGAGGCGATGACTACGGATTTAATAAGACCGTGGTGCCTGTGCGGCTTGCGAAATATGGGGATGACCAACTGATTTCCCGCTCGCAGGCGAAACGTCTGCTTGCCAGAGTGGAGTTGTTCAAGATCGTCATATTTGATTTTGCCGGCATCGGTTCGATTGGGCAGGCCTTCGCCGACGAAATTTTCAGGGTATTCGCAGCACGGCATCCCACTATCGAGCTGCACGCTCTCCATGCAAATTCGCAAATAAAGCGGATGATAGAGAGGGCTCGCGCCGGATAAATTACTGGTGGGAAATGAGGTGCAGATAGGACGCTGCGCACCCTAGGCCGAATGAATTCGGCCCTACGCGGATTCGCGGTAACGGTTGACCACCAAGGCCAGTTTCAGCCGGTCGGAGACTTCAAGTTTGCGGAACACGGCGCTGAGGTGGGCCTTGACGGTGCGTTCGGTGATGTCGAGCTGGGCGGCGATGTGCTTGTTGTTGGCGCCCGCCGCCACCAGGCGGGCGATTTCCTGCTCGCGGGGGCTGAGCGCATCGAGGTGATGATCGTGCTGATCGGTGAAGGGCGGCTCGGCGGAGGCTTTGAGCGAGCTGAGCTCGGCGATGAGCCGGGGGATGAGGTCGCGGCGCACCCGGATCTCACCCTTTTGCACCAGCTCCACGGCCTTGACGAGCAGCGGAGCTTCCAGGGTTTTGGCGCAATAGCCCTTCACGCCCAGCTTGAGGGCATGCAGTTCTTCATCTTCATCGAGGATGTCGCTGAACACCAGAATGTGGGTCGCGGGATGGGGCTTGCGCAGTGCAGCCAGGCCTTGGGTGCGGTGCAGTCCGGGCAGGTCCAGGTCCAGCAGCAGGGCGCTGGGTTTGCGTTGGACAAGGGTCTGTTTGAGCGCTTCGAGGTCGGCCACTTCATGCAGGGGATACAGCCCCTGCAGCGCCTGTCGCCAGCGGCGGCGTACGGTTGTTATCGAACTGGCGATCAGAATCATGGGCTTATTCTAAGTGCTTTACCTGTAAGGTTATAGCGGCCGTCCGGGTTATTTCTTGAGCTGTTATCAGCGCTCGCGCAGCGCCACCTCCCGAGTCTTGAGTATAGGCTTAAGTAGATAATCCAGCACGGTTTTTTGGCCGGTAAGGATGTCCACGGTAACGGTCATGCCGGGGATGATGGCGAGCGGTTTATCGGCCGCGCCGCGATAGTCGCGCTTCTGGGTGCGCACCCGGATCATGTAATAGCTGTCTTTGTTCTGGCTGTGCTCGTCTACGATGGTGTCGGCGCTGATGTGCTCCACCGTGCCCGTAAACCCGCCGTAGATCGAATAATCGTAGGCGGTGAACTTCACCACGGCCTCCTGGCCGGGGCGCAGAAAGGCGATGTCCTTGGGCCTAATGCGCGCCTCCACCAGCAGCGTGTCATCGGTGGGCACAATCTCCAGGAGGTCCATGCCCGGTTGGATCACGCCGCCGATAGTGGTGACTTTGATCTGCTTGACCAGGCCCTTGACCGGCGACTTCACCACCGTGCGCGCGAAGCGATCCTCCAGGGCAGTGTTGGATTCCGTAAGGCCGGAAAGCTCCGCCTTGGTTTTGTTCAGCTCTTCCTGCGCCTCGTTGCGGAAGGTCGCTATCAGATCTTCAACCTTCTTCTCGGCCTCGGAGATCAGGGATTCCAGCCTGGGTATGGCAAGCCGGCTACCATCCAGATCACCCTTGAGTTCGGCGGCCTGGCGCTCCAGGCGCAGCAGCTCCACCTCCGACAACACGCCCTGCTCCATCAGCGGACGGCTCAGGTTCAGTTCTCTAACCACCAGCTCGTAACTCTGGCCCTGCTGCCCCTGCTTGGAGCGCAGCTCGACGAGTTGTTGTCTTTTTTGATCGGCCTGCTGCCGCAGGATGCTGACCTTGGTTTCGAGATCGCTCTTTCTGGAGAGGTATAAGGCCTTTTCATTCTGCACCAGATCGGGGGCGTCTTTTTCCAATTCCGCAGGCACCACGAACTCGGCCTGCGCGACCTCGGCGTCAAGGCGCGCGGCCTTGGCGGTCAGGGCGACATATTTGGAGCGGCCCTCGCGGTACGACGACGAAAAGCGGGTGTCGTCTATCTTTAGCAGCACCTGGTCTTTTTCGACCGCCTCGCCCTCATGCACTAATAACTCCGCGAGGATGCCGCCTTCCAGATTCTGGATGATCTGCACTTGCGACGATGGGATGACCTTGCCCTCGCCGCTAGTGACTTCATCGAGATTGGCGAAATAGGCCCAGATCAGGGCCACCAGCACAAACAGCAGTGTGCCCCACAGAATCAAATGGCTGAATTGGCGCGGGCCCAGCAGCGCGGCGGCGCTGGTCTCGCGCATGAATTCGATATCGTCCTGGGTAATGTCTCTCGGCATGGCTTATTCCAAATCTCACTCAAAACAACGATTCACCGCAGAGGACGCGGAGGAGAAACAAATCCTTTTAATGTTATTCGCTTGCATCCTCGATGGTTGTGTATATTCCTTTGTGTTCCTCTGCGTCCTCTGCGGTAAATTATATTTACTTTTTCGCAGTTTGCAGCTTGCCTTCACTGAGGGCTTGCAACACCTGCTCCTTGGGGCCGTCGGCGACCACCCTGCCGCCGTCCATCACGATCACCCGGTTGACCAGGGACAACAGCGAGGCACGATGGGTGACCAGCAGCAGGGTGCGGCCGGTGAGCAGGGCGGCGAGCTTTTGTTTGAAGCGTTCTTCGGTGCTGTTATCCATCGCGTTGCTGGGTTCGTCCAACAACAATATGGGCGGCTCCAGCAACAAGGCGCGCGCGATGGCGATGGTCTGGCGCTGCCCGCCCGACAGGCCTTCGCCGCGTTCGCCGACCTGCAAGTCAAAACCCTGCGGATGACGGTTGACGAACTCGGTCACCCCGGCGATCTCCGCCGCGCGCAGCACCGCAGCGTCGTCGGCATAGGGCGCGCCCAGCACGATGTTGTCCTTCACCGTGCCGTAAAACAATCCGATGTCCTGCGGCACATAGCCGATATTGCGGCGCAACTCGGCGGGGTCCAGTTGCCGCAGATCGGCGCCGTCCAGCAATATCGCGCCGGTGGCCGGCGGATACAGGCCGAGGATCAGTTTTTCGAGGGTGCTCTTGCCCGAGCCGATGCGGCCGATGACCGCCACCCGTTCGCCGGCTGCGATCTTGAAGGAAATCCCGTTCAGCGCGCTGACCTGCTGGTTGGGATAACTGAAACTCACGTCCTTGAATTCGATGCCGCCATGCAGCGTGGGCCGGTGCAGAAAGGCCTTGCCGGCGGGGCGCTCGACCGGCAGTTCCATAATCTTGTTGAGCGTGTGCAAGGTGGCGACCGATTGATGATAGCGGGCCAGCAGCCCAGCCACTTGCGACAACGGCGCGAGCGCCCTGCCAGCCAGCAGGGTGCAGGCGATCAGCGCGCCCATAGTGAGGTCTCCGTCGGCGATCAAATACACGCCGTACACCACCACCGCTATGGTCGCAATCTGTTGCACGAAGGTGGAAAAATTGACGCCCAGCGCGGACAAAAAGCGGGTCTTCAGGCCCAGCGTGGCGAGCACCCCAACGGTCTGCTCCCAACGCCGCTGCATGGGGCTCTCCGCGCCGACGCTCTTTAACGTCTCCAGGCCGGTCAGGGTTTCGATCAGGGTGGCGTGCTTTTGGCCGAGGTGCTGGTAGGTCTGTTTCACGGTGTCGTTGAGCGGCGCCTGCAACAGCATCCCAACGCCGATCACCAGCGGAATCGCGGCGAGCGGAATCCACGCCAGCGGCCCGCCCAGCAGGGCGATCACCAGAATGAACAACACGGCGAACGGCAGATCTATCAGCGTGGTGAGGGTCGCCGAGGTGAAGAAATCGCGGAACGACTCGAACTCGTGCAGATTGTTGGCGAAGGCCCCCACCGACGACGGCCGCGCCGCCATTTGTATCCCCAGCACTTGCTCAAAGATGGTGGCGGACATGATGACATCGGCGCGCTTGCCGGCGATGTCTATGAAATAGCCGCGCAGCGTGCGCATGACGATATCGAAAGCAAACGCGATGGTCACGCCGATGGCCAGCACCCACAAGGTTTCCACCGCGCGATTCGGCACTACCCGGTCATAGACGTTCATGATGAACAACGGCGAGGCCAGCGCGAACAGGTTGATTAACAGCGAAGCGACCAGCACCTCGCCGTAGAGATTCCGGGATTGCAGCAGGGTGTCCCAGAACCAGTGGCGCGGCCGTGGCGCGGCGGACTGTTCGGTGCGCGCGTCGAAGCGGAACTGCGGCTGCACGAAGATCGCATAGCCGGAATAGCTTTGTTCCAGCTCGGCGAGCGCGATGTCTTTTACCCCCGCGCCGCTTTCCGGCTGGATGATTCTGGCGTCATCAGCACCTTTGAGCTCGGCGAGCACGCAGGCCTGCCGGTCCTTGAGCAACAACACGGCGGGCAACACCAACCCGGAGATCTTGCTGAGCGGCCGTTTGACGAGCTTGGCGGAGAGGCCGGCGCGGGCGGCGGCGCGGATGAACAATTCGGGGGTGAGCTGATTATTGACCAGCGGCAGACCGGCCGCCAGCGACTCGGCGGAATGCGGCCGGTGCAGCGTCTTGGTGAGCAGCACCAGGCATGCCAGCAACGGATCAAACGCAGCAGCCCGCGCGCCTGTTACCTGCCAATTTTCTTGTGTTTGCAAAACCAACTCCTGTTAATCATTGTAGGGCCGAATTCATTCGGCCTACCGTGCGAATGAATTCGCACCTACTTTCGTAATAAAGTGTGCAAACATCAGGCCAGACTCAATTCCTCACTCTCAACAACACCACCTCGACATTATTCTGTTTGAGCCGTGCACGAACCTGATTGACCTCGGCGAGATCATAATAGGGGCCGATCTGAACGCGATGCCAGGTGTCCTTATTATTGACGGTGACCGTCTGGATGCTGGCATCCACGCCTAATAGCACCAGGCTGGCCTTCAGCTTGTCCGCCTCATCGAGGCTGCGGAACGAACCGGCCTGCAAGATGTAGCCGCCACCCGCGTCCGGCTGTTGCTGCCCGTCGGCATTGGTGTCCGGCGGCGGCTTGGCGGCGGTTTCGGGCTCCGGCACGGCGACTTCCATCTCCGGCAGGATGGTGTAGAAATCGAAGCGCGGCTTGGGCGGCGCCTCTGGCTGGGGCTGTGCTTCGGGCGGCTTGGCAATCTCACGGTTAGCGGTTTGCGCCAGAGGGGTGGGCGCCACGCCTCTCAACTCCGTGACCGAGTAGCCACCCAGGTAGACCAGCAAGGCAACCGCGAGCCCTAGCGCCAGCCCGGCCAGAAACCACACCCCGCCGGGCGTCCGTGGCGCTCCCCTGCCGCGTCCCGCGTTTTTATAATCCCGCGACATTCGCGCCATTACATCGCCTGCGGCGCGCTGACGCCCAGCAACGTCAAGCCGTTGCGCAACACCTGCCGTGTGGCCGCGAGCAGCGCCAGCCGCGCATTGCGCAGCGCGCCATCCTCCACCAAAAAGGTGTGTGCGTTGTAATAGGTGTGGAAGTCCGTGGCCAGCTCCTTGAGGTAATAGCCGATCTGGTGCGGCTCATAGCTCTGTGCCGCCGCCTCGATCAGCTCAGGATAACGCGACAAGGTTGTCAACACATCCTGCTCGTGCGGCTCGGTGAGCCGATGCAAATGCGCCCGGCCTTGCGCTTCATCCCAACTTTGGCCGCGCTCCTCGGCGAGACGCAGCACGCTGCAAATACGCGCGTGGGCGTACTGTAAATAATAGACCGGATTGTCGTTGCTCTGCGATTTGGCGAGGTCCAGATCAAAATCCAGGTGTTGATCGCTCTTGCGCATCACATAAAAAAAACGCGCCGCATCGTTACCTACCTCGTTGCGCAATTCGC